>JACQYL010000074.1 GCA_016208165.1 Deltaproteobacteria bacterium | reverse complement strand
ACGAACTCTTCCGGAGAAACCACTTCTACCTTCATAATGGGCTCCAGAAGTATAGGTGCCGCTTTTCGTGAGCCTTCTTTCACAGCCATTGAGGCGGCGATATGAAACGCCCGGTCCGAAGAATCTACTTCGTGATAAGATCCATCCAGCAGCGTGACCTTGACATCTACCATGGGATAGCCGGCCAAGGGGCCTGTGCCCAAAGCCTCTTCTACTCCCTTTCGTACGGATGAGATGTATTCTTTGGGAATAACGCCGCCGACGATCTTCGATTCAAACTCAATCCCCGACCCCTTTTCGAGCGGCTGAAGTTTCAGGACCACATGCCCGTACTGCCCTCGACCGCCGCTCTGCCGAATGTAACGGCCTTCCTGGCTAATTTCTCTGGTCAGGGTTTCTCTATAGCTCACCTCGGGAGTCCCCACTTTCGCCCTTACATTAAATTCCCGGAAGATCCGATCCACCAGGATCTCGAGATGGAGTTCTCCCATGCCAGCGATAATCGTTTCAGCCGTCTCCTCGTTAAATCCTACATGAAAGGAGGGGTCTTCGGCGGCCAGCTTTCTCAATGCCTCGAGGAGCTTCTTTCCATCATCTTTGGACTCGGGAGCTATGGAAATCGATATGACAGGTTCCGGAACGTCCAATGATTCAAGCAGGATCGGGCTGGATTCGTCGCAAAGAGTGTCACCCGTTCCCGTGTTTCGCAGGCCTACCGCCGCGACGATATCGCCTGAAAAAACCTGTTTAATCTCTTCGCGCTTATCCGCATGCATCTTGAGCAGTCTGCCGACCTTTTCCCGCACATTCTTGCTGGAATTGAGCACCTGCGTCCCTGATCGCATATGGCCCGCGTAGACTCTCAAGAACGTAAGCTGTCCCACGTAGGGATCCGTCATGATTTTAAACGCCAGCGCGCAGAAAGGCGCCTCGTCCGAGGCCGTTCTGTTCTCGATCTCGCCTTGAGGATTTACGCCTGAGATGCCGCCTGTTTCCATTGGAGAAGGCAAGTAGTCCACTACGCCGTCCAGCAGCGGCTGAATCCCTTTATTCTTGAATGCGGACCCTATAAAGACGGGAACGGCCTTCAGATCCAATGTGGCTCTCCGCACAGCCGCTTTCAGCTCGGTTTCGCCCATCGGTTTTCCTTCAAGGTACGCTTCCATCACACTTTCATCCAGGTCCGCCAAGTGTTCAAACAGCTTTTCCCGCCTAAGCTCGTATTGGTCTTTCAATTCATCCGGTACCGGCTCTTCGCGAAAAACGGAACCCAGCGACGATCCGTCCCACACCAGAGCCTTCCCTCTGATCAAATCCACCATGCCTCGAAAATCCCGTTCCTCACCTATAGGAATCTGAAGCAACAGTGGACGAGCCTTCAGGCGCGTCTCCATCATTCCAAGGCACCGATCCAGGTCGGCGCCTGTTCGATCCATTTTGTTTATGAAGGCCACTCTTGGAATGCGATAACGGTCCGCTTGCCTCCATACCGTTTCGGACTGAGGCTCAACGCCTCCCACCGCGCAAAACACGCCGATTGCGCCATCCAATACCCTCAGGCTACGCTCGACCTCGATTGTTAAATCCACATGGCCCGGTGTATCGATGATGTTTATCCGGCAGTTTCGCCAGAAGCAGGGCGTTGCCGCCGAAGTGATCGTGATGCCCCGCTCTCGCTCCTGTTCCATCCAGTCCATGGTGGCCGAGCCTTCATGGACCTCTCCCATTTTGTACGAAACGCCCGTGTAATATAAAATGCGCTCAGTAGTGGTAGTCTTTCCCGCGTCAATATGGGCCATCAGCCCGATATTTCGGTTGTTGCGCAAAGAAACGGTACGTTCTGAAGCGGGCACCTTACGACCTTATTCGTTAGACAGTAAAGGGAGCCGCCGGATCTTTCCAGAAACTCCCCCAAAACAAATTACCACCGATAATGGGCGAATGCCTTATTGGCTTCGGCCATCTTGTGCGTATCTTCTTTCTTCTTTATCGAAGCGCCACGCTTGCCCGCCGCATCCATAAACTCTGCAGCCAGCTTGGACTCCATGGCCTTCTCCCCCCGTTTGAACGCAAATGAAATAATCCACCGGATGGCGAGGGCCGTTCTTCGTGCGCCTCTTATCTCCACAGGTACTTGATAGGTCGATCCGCCGACCCTGCGAGACTTGACTTCCAACGCGGGTCTGACGTTCTCCATGGCCTTTTCGAAGACCTTCAACGGATCTTCCTTCATCTTTTCCTGGATGCGTTTCAAAGCCCCATACATAATCCGCTCGGCGGTGCTCTTCTTTCCGTCGCGCATGAGACCGTTTACAAACTGCGAAATCAATCGACTGTTGTATTTCGGGTCCGGCAATATTTGTCTCTTGGGAACTTCTCTTCTCCTGGGCATCGAGAATTCTCCTGCTCCTACTTCGGCCGTTTTGCCCCATATTTGGAACGCCCCTGACGGCGGTCTTGCACGCCCAACGTGTCCAGGGTGCCACGGATGATGTGATAACGTACACCAGGGAGGTCCTTGACGCGCCCTCCACGGATGAGAACTACCGAGTGTTCCTGTAGGTTGTGTCCTTCACCCGGAATGTATGCAGTCACTTCCATCCCGTTGGTCAGCCGTACCCTCGCGACTTTGCGCAACGCCGAATTCGGTTTCTTCGGTGTCGCCGTGTAGACACGAAGACAGACGCCTCGTTTCTGGGGTGACCCCTTCAGCGCCGGCGTAGATGTCTTCTTCTTCACCTGTTCTCTGGCATTTCGAACCAATTGGTTGATCGTCGGCATTATGAAATTCCCTGTTCAAGTACTTCTAAAAGTAGCCTAATCTATGGATTCAACCGCGACCTGTTTCCAAGAGCATTCACTGTGGCTGGCGCAGCTGCTAAAAAGGGCTTTTTTACTACCCTTCGATTGCCATGTCAAGATAAATCATCTCGGACGTTTCTAACAAGACGCCTAGGGGGCAATCATTTTTCGATACCGATCCAACCCGGTGCCCGCTGGAATCAGGCGACCCATAATCACATTTTCCTTCAATCCCTTGAGATAATCAACCTTTCCGGAAATACTCGCATCCGTCAACACTCGGGTGGTCTCTTGAAAGGAAGCCGCCGATATGAAACTCTCCGTGCTCAAAGACGCTTTCGTGATTCCAACGAGCATGGGTTCTCCAGCCGCAGCTCTGCCGCCCCCACTCAACACGCGGTCGTTCTCCGCCTGGAATCGAGGTCGCTCCACCTGTTCTCCGATAAGAAATCCCGTGTCTCCCGGATCTTTAATCCGAACTCTTCTCAGCATCTGCCGGACAATGACCTCAATGTGCTTGTCATTGATCCGCACGCCCTGGAGGCGGTACACCTGCTGAACTTCGTTCACCAGATACTTCGCCAGCTCTTTAATCCCAAGGACGCTCAGAATGTCGTGGGGATTGGCCGATCCATCCATCAGCGGCTCACCGGCGCGCACGTAATCCCCTTCGTGCACGCTGATATGCTTGCCTTTGGGAACCAAGTATTCTTTGATCTCACCCACTTCCGGCTTGATGATCACCTTTCGCTTGCCTTTGGTCTGCTTGCCGAAGATCACCGTGCCGTCGATCTCGCTGATGATGGCGTGTTCTTTCGGCTTCCGGACCTCGAACAATTCGGCCACCCTCGGCAGACCGCCCGTAATGTCCTTGGTTTTGGTGGTCTCGCGGGGTATTTTCGCCACTACGTCTCCCGCGGACACGTCATCGCCTTCGTTTACCGTAATGATCGCGCCTACGGGAAGCGAGTACCTGGCCATAGAACCGGAAGTACCCACCTTCAAAGTCCTGCCGGCTTCATCCTTGATCGAGACCCTGGGACGCATATCGGTGTGTTTGAACTCCAAAATCACCTTACTGGCCTTGCCCGTAACCTCGTCCACTTTCTCTTTCATGGTCTTGCCCAACGCCACGTCCCCGAACTTGACCCGGCCCGGCATAGCGGTGATAATGGGCGTGGTAAACGGGTCCCATTCAGCCAGCAGTTGACCCGGGTTCACTTTCTGGCCGTCTTCGACGCGTAACGCGGCGCCGTATATCACCGGGTGTTTCTCTCTTTCGTGGCCCTTCTCGCTTAGAACAGTCAACGCTCCATTCCGATTCATCACCACGCGCACACCATCTTTGTTCTTGACGGTGGTCACGTCCACGAACCGAATCACTCCTTCGTTTCGCGCGGCGATGCTCGTTGTTTCGATACGTCGGCTGGCCGTACCACCTATATGGAACGTCCGCATCGTCAACTGCGTACCGGGCTCTCCAATGGATTGCGCTGCAATAATGCCGATCGCTTCTCCGATCTCGACCCGCTTACCGTGGGCCAGGTCCCGTCCATAGCAGTTGGCGCAGACCCCTCGAACCGACTCACAGGTCAATACGCTTCTGATCCGAACTCGTTCGATGCCGGCGTCATCGATCTTGTCTACCACCGTCTCGTCGATCTCCCGGTTTCTCTCGACCACGACTTCGCCGGTAAATGGATCCCTGACCGTTTCCGCGGCGAGGCGACCGATGACTCGCTCTCCCAGCGGCTCGATGACCTCACCGGCCTCGCGCAACGCCTCGACATCGATTCCGCCCATGGTCCCGCAGTCCTTCTCCCAGACAATCGTATCCTGGGCCACGTCCACCAGACGGCGGGTGAGGTATCCCGAGTTCGCCGTTTTCAGAGCCGTGTCCGCCAATCCTTTTCGGGCGCCGTGCGTGGAAATGAAGTACTGAAGCACGGTGAGGCCTTCCCTGAAATTGGCCGTAATGGGAGTTTCGATGATCTCTCCGGAAGGCTTGGCCATGAGGCCTCGCATACCTGCGAGCTGGCGCATCTGATCCTTGCTGCCGCGGCTCCCGGAGTCCGCCATCATGAAAATGGGATTGAAACTGCTGATCGTCTCCTTGTTTCCATTTTCATCCGTGACGGTATCCGTGGAGATTTCGGACATCATCTCTCTAGCCACCTGGTCGGTGGCTTTGGCCCAAACGTCCACTACCTTGTTGTATTTCTCTCCGCCGGTGATGACGCCGTCGATATACTGGGACTCGATGGTTTTCACCTCCTGAGCGGCATGATCGATAATCATCTGTTTGTGCCTCGGAATCACCATATCTTTAATGGATATGGAGACGCCGGACTTGGTGGCGTAGCTGTACCCAAGGTCCTTCAAACGGTCCGACAGGATGACGGTATCCTTGATGCCGCGGTTGCGATAGCAGAGTCCCACAAGATTCCGGAGTTCTTTCTTCGTCATTACCTTGTTCACAGCCTCAAATGGAATTCCATCCGGCACGATCTCAAAGAGAAGCACTCTTCCCACGGTGGTGTCCACCAGGCTTCCGTCCATGCGTACCTTGATGACCGCGTGCAGTTCGGCTTCCCCGGCATCGTGGGCAATGCGAACCTCCTTGGGCGAACTGAAGACCTTTCCTTCGCCCCTGGCAAATGCCTTTTCCCGGGTCATGTAGTAGATCCCAAGGACAATGTCCTGGGAGGGCACAATATTCGGTTCTCCGTTGGCAGGACTGAGGATGTTATTGGTAGACATCATCAGCACCCGGGCTTCGATCTGGGCCTCGATACTCAACGGAACATGGACGGCCATCTGATCCCCGTCAAAGTCCGCGTTGTACGCCGTGCACACCAGAGGGTGAAGCTGAATGGCCTTGCCTTCGATGAGAACGGGTTCGAACGCCTGGATCCCGAGACGGTGCAGCGTGGGAGCACGATTCAGCAGGACCGGGTATTCGCGTACCACATCGTCCAGCGTGTCCCAGACCTCGGGAGTTTCACGTTCCACCATCTTCTTGGCGCTTTTGATCGTTGTGACGAGTCCCTTGCGTTCCAGCCGATTGTATATAAACGGTTTGAACAGCTCGAGCGCCATTTTTTTGGGCAGCCCGCACTGATGCAACCTCAGATCCGGTCCAACCACGATTACCGACCGGCCCGAATAGTCCACCCGCTTTCCGAGCAGGTTCTGACGAAACCGGCCTTGCTTTCCCTTGAGCATGTCACTCAAGGATTTCAGCGGACGTTTGTTAGGACCGGTTATGGTCTTTCCCCGGCGACCGTTGTCGAACAGCACGTCCACCGCCTCTTGAAGCATGCGTTTCTCGTTCCGGATAATAATGTCGGGCGCGCTCAATTCCTGTAATCGTTTCAGGCGGTTGTTCCGATTGATGACTCTTCGGTACAAATCATTCAGGTCCGAGGTGGCAAAACGACCCCCCTCAAGAGGAACCAGAGGCCTCAGATCCGGAGGCAACACCGGAATTACGTCCAGAATCATCCATTCGGGCTTATTGCCGGAATCCTTGAAAGCCTCGACCACCCGAAGGCGTTTGGCCAGTTTTTTGCGCTTGGTCTCGGAACCGGTCTTTAGCATCTCCTCCCGGAGCAGCTCCGACTCCTCCTCCAAATTCAAGGACCTCAGGATTTGGCGGATGGCCTCGGCGCCGATGCCCGCTTCAAACGAGTCCGGGCCGTATTCTTCCCGGGCGCTGCGGTACTTCTCTTCTGTGAGTAAGGCCCTCTTTTCCAAGGGGGTGTCACCGGGGTCCAGGATGATGTAGGATTCGAAATAAAGCACCTTTTCCAGGTCCTTCAGCGTCATGTCCAACAGCACGCCCACCTTGCTCGGCAGGCTTTTCATAAACCAGATGTGAGCCACGGGCGTCGCCAGGGCAATGTGCCCCATGCGCTCCCGCCTCACTTTGGACTGAATGACTTCAACACCGCATTTCTCGCATACTACGCCGCGATGTTTCATTCGTTTATATTTTCCGCAGTTGCATTCGTAATCCTTGGTCGGGCCAAAGATCTTCGCGCAGAACAACCCTTCCCGTTCCGGCTTGAACGTTCGGTAATTGATCGTCTCGGGCTTCTTGACCTCACCGTACGACCACTCGAGAATCTTCTCCGGCGAAGCTAACGCGATGCGAATGGCACTATAATTTAAAGGGTCTTTGGGCTTTGCAAAGAAGCTGTACACGTCTTCCATAGTGAACTCCCTGTTCTAGGCTTCCGGTCCTTCGAGAAGTTCCACGTCCAGGCAAAGACTTTTCAATTCCTTCACCAATACGTTAAACGACTCGGGAAGACCTGCCTCAAGAACGTTGTCTCCCTTTACAATCTTTTCATACATGCGGGTTCGTCCGGCCACATCGTCGGATTTGACGGTCAGGAATTCCTGCAGACTATAGGCCGCTCCGTAAGCTTCCATTGCCCAGACTTCCATTTCTCCCAGTCGTTGTCCTCCGAACTGAGCCTTTCCGCCAAGAGGCTGCTGGGTCACCAGCGAGTACGGGCCGATGGAACGGGCGTGAATCTTGTCATCCACCAAGTGATGGAGTTTCATGATATACATAATTCCGACCGTTACTTCCTGATCGAATTCCTCGCCCGTGCGGCCGTCGCGGAGTTTGCACTGCCCGCTCAACGGCAAATCGGCTTCCTTGAGGCAGGCGCGTATCTCGTCTTCCTCCGCTCGATCGAATACAGGTGAAGCCATATAGACGCCCTTTTTCGTCCGCCTGGCAAGGTCTACTACTTCCTCATCGCTCAACTCGGCGAAGAATTTCTTATATTCGTCGTCTGAAAAGATGCGACGCAGTTTCTGCCGAACAACCTCGGCTGCATTGACTTTCTCCACGAGGTCCCTGATCTGCTCCGCCAGTTTCCGGGTGCACCATCCCAGGTGCGTCTCCAGCACTTGTCCGACATTCATTCGAGAGGGAACGCCAAGGGGGTTCAACACAATATCGACAGGGGTTCCGTCTTCGAAGAACGGCATATCCTCCATCGGCAGAATACGCGAGACAACGCCTTTATTGCCGTGCCTTCCCGCCATTTTGTCGCCGACGGAGAGCTTCCTTTTGATGGCCACGTAGACCTTGATCATTTTGATGACACCCGGAGGAAGCTCGTCTCCCCTTTTCAGCTTGCCGATTCTTTCCTCGAAGAGCATTCGCACCAGTGCGGTCTGCTCCGAGTGTAGATCCAGAAGCTGTTCGATTTTGGGTCGAGCCTTATCACCATCCTTGAATCGTACGGTTTTCCAGAGTTGTACCGGAACCTGTTCGAACAGATCGCGGGTGACCTTTTGCTTGCTCCCCAATATCTGGCGTCCTTTCAAGTCCACCAGTTCGGACTGCAGCTCTTTGTCGACCACCAGGGGCGCCAACCGATCCAAAATGTTTTTCTTTATGACTTCGATTTCGTCCTGCTGATCCTTGTGCAACCGCTCCACTTCCCGATCTTCAATGAACTTGGCGCGGCCGTCCTTCTCGACGCCGCGGCGGGAAAAAATCCGAGCATCGATAACGATGCCTTCCACTCCGGGAGGAACTCTCAGAGACGTGTCTTTTACGTCACCGGCCTTTTCGCCGAAAATGGCCCGGAGCAGCTTCTCTTCAGGGGACAACATGGTTTCGCCCTTGGGAGTCACTTTGCCTACGAGGATGTCGCCCGGATTGACCTCCGCCCCGATACGGATGATGCCGCTCTCATCCAGGTTCCTGAGAGCTTCTTCACCCACATTGGGGATATCGCGCGTGATCTCTTCCTCCCCCAATTTGGTGTCTCTGGCCAGGACCTCGAACTCCTCGATGTGAATGGACGTATAGATATCATCCATGACCAGACGTTCGCTCACGAGAATGGAATCCTCGAAATTATAGCCGCCCCAGCTCATAAAAGCCGCCATTACGTTGCGGCCCAGCGCCAATTCTCCTCCGGCGGTGGACGGACCGTCGGCTATGATCTGGCCCGGCCGGACAATATCGCCTTTCCCCACGATGGGTTTTTGATTGATACACGTATTCTGGTTCGATCGTTGATACTTGGTCAGCTTGAAAATCTCTACTTTGGTGTCCAGTTCTCCCTCGGCGGGGGGCGCCGCACTGCCGTCCTCGTAGCGAAGCACGATGCGCGTCGCATCCACATCTTCAACAAAACCGTTGCGCCGGGCAGTGATCGTGACGCCGGAGTCTTTCGCAACGACGTTTTCCATCCCCGTGCCCACGAAAGGAGCCTCGCATTGGAGAAGCGGAACCGCCTGCCTTTGCATATTGGAGCCCATGAGAGCCCTGTTGGCGTCGTCGTTTTCCAGGAACGGTATCAGAGAAGCCGCCACGCTGACCAACTGGTTGGGAGAAACGTCCATATACCGGACCCGATCCGGCGGCACCATGGTGAATTCACCACCCACCCGACAGGAAACCAGGTCGCGCACAAAACGACCGTCTTCAGCGAGGGGCGCGTTGGCCTGCGCGATAGGGTATTCTTTTTCCTCGAGCGCGGTAAGGAAGTCCACTTTCGCGGTGACACGACCCTTCTCGACCACCCGATAGGGAGTCTCTATGAATCCAAACTCGTTGACGCGGGCATACGTGGAAAGGGAGACAATCAGTCCGATGTTCGGGCCTTCCGGCGTTTCAATGGGACAAATTCGACCGTAATGGGTTGGATGCACGTCTCGAACTTCGAAACCGGCCCTTTCACGTGTCAGTCCCCCGGGACCCAGGGCGCTGAGTCGCCGTTTGTGCGTGACTTCGCTCAGTGGATTGGTCTGGTCCATGAACTGGGAAAGCTGACTGGTCCCAAAAAACTCTTTTACAACGGCGGAAACCGGCTTGGGGTTCACAAGGTCGTGCGGCATCAAGGTCTCGATCTCCTGAAGACTCATTCGTTCCTTGATGGCCCTCTCCATGCGGACCAATCCGATGCGATACTGGTTCTCGAGCAACTCGCCCACGCCCCTCACCCGACGATTTCCCAGATGATCGATGTCGTCCGGCTGTCCTTCCTTCTCCTTCAGCTCGATGAGATGTTTCACGGCGAGAATGATGTCTTCGGGCCTTAACGTACGCTGAGACATCGGTATGTCTTCCGTGTCCAGTTTCAGATTCAGCTTCATCCGGCCGACCGGCGACAGGTCATAGTGCTCGGAATCGGAAAACAGGTTGTCGAAAAAACGGCTCGCGAACCTCGTGGCGATTTCCTGGGTCGGAGGGTTGCTGGGACGCAATTTTCGATATATCTCGATGAGCGCTTCTTCCCGGTCCCTGACCTTGTCCAAGACCAAAGTATCTCGCAGCGAAGTGGACTGCTCTGGCCTTCGTATCACCAGTAGTTGAAGTCGTCTGATGCCGCCTTTTATAAGTTCTTCAAGCAGGTCCTGAGTCAACTCGTCATTGGACTCCGCCAATACCTCGCCCGTTTCCATGTCAACGGCGTCGGCCCCCAGATAGCGCCCGAACACCTCTTCATACTTCGACTCCACACGCTCTATTCCAGCCGACCGAAGCCTGGCCAGTCCCGCTTTGGTGAAGCGCCGGTCCCTTTGAAGCAGGACTTCACCGGACTGCGGATCCCCGATATCCTCTACCGCCTTTTCACCCAACAGCGTGTCATCGCTGACCGGACGCCACAGTTTCCCGTCATCGATCTCAATTGTTTCCAAGGTGTAAAACGTCTCCAGAAGCTTTTGCTTGTCGTAGCCCAAAGCTTTCAGGAAAAGGGTCACCGGAAATTTTCTGCGCCGGTCGATTCGCACGTGCAAAATATCTTTAGCATCGAATTCGAGGTCGATCCACGAGCCTCGCAACGGAATGATTCGGGCTGAATAGAGCAGCTTCCCACTCGAATGGGTCTTCCCTCGGTCGTGATCGAAGAAAATGCCGGGACTTCGATGCAATTGACTGACCACCACTCTTTCCGTTCCATTGACGATGAAGGTGCCGTTTCGGGTCATGAGGGGAATGGTGCCGAAATAGATCTCCTGTTCCTTGATGTCCCGGATGCTGTGAGCCCCCGTCTCTTTATCCACGTCGTACACGGTCAGGCGTACCGTCAACTTGAGAGGAGCCTCGTAGGTCATGCCCCTGGTAATACACTCCTTCTTGTCGTATTTCACATCTCCAAACTGGTACTTGACGAAATCCAGAGAGGACGTATCACTGAAATCGCGAATCGGAAATACACTCTTGAAAGCTCCCTGCAATCCGATATCCTGACGTTCTTCAGGCGGGACATCTTTTTGAAGGAACCGCTCATACGAATCCCTCTGCATGTCAATTAAGTTTGGAATGTCGATAACCTTACTGATTTTACCGAAACTTTTCCGGACCAAACGGCCATCAAGCAACATATATCGGTATCCTTTTCTAAGTGTTGGATATATATGTGTTTGTCCGATATGAAGGTCTCTTGTCCCTTTTGGAGACAAGAGACTTTACGCGCTAGACTCGATACGCCAGCCTGTGCGGAAGAGAGAAAAGGAAGATCTGATCGTCTGGACGTTCCTCATGATCATGAATTCCCGGCATTTGAGGTCTCGCAGAAACGATCGAGAAGACCCATTGAGAAAAACCTCACGACACTGCTGTCGATGATTCCTGCCCAGCCCGGATTCCACTGACGAAAAAGGGCACGCCGTTAATCGGATTGCGTAGTCGATCCTATGATATATGAGGGTGCAACAAGCTGTTCCGACCCCGCTTTCAGGGACGAGTTACATGTGTTTACTTGATCTCTGCCTGAGCACCAGCTTCTTCCAGCTGTTTCTTGATGTCCTCTGCTTCTTCCTTGACCACTCCTTCTTTTACCGCTTGCGGCGCCTTTTCAACCAGATCTTTGGCTTCCTTGAGTCCCAACCCGGTGATCGCGCGAACGACTTTGATGACTTGGATTTTCTTCTCGCCGATAACGGTCAGAACGACATCAAACTCAGTCTTTTCTTCTTCAGCGGCAGCGGCTCCTTCTCCACCCGGAGCTGCGGCCATCATAGCCACGGGAGCTGCTGCGGTAACTCCGAACTTGTTCTCCAACTCCTTGATCATTTCCGAGAGTTCGAGAACACTCATATTGGAAATGAAATCGATCACGTCCTGCTTGCTTATATTGGCTGCCATGGTCATATCCTCCTTGGTTTATTACATATCCGGCACCAACCGCGATGTGTGTCTATTCACAACTGCTTTCGCCGCCAGGTTTACTGCGCGCTCTCTTTCTGGTCACGAATAGCGGTCAACGTGCCCATGAATGTCTGTAGAACGTTGGCGAGTAGACGTACAAAACCGCCCGGAACACCGTTCATGGCGGACAGCAGCTTGGAGAGCAGCACTTCCCGACTGGGAAGTTTGGCCAGGTCTCCGATTTCCTGCTGCGTGAGCACCTTACCTTCAAGCAGACCCGCCTTGATCTGCAGGCGCTGGTACTTCTTGGTGAATTCGGCCATCACCTTGGCAGGAGCCACCACGTCATCATAACTCAAGACGAGGGCTGACGGCCCTTTGAGAAAAGGATTCAATTTCTCAATGTTGGTCTCTTTACTCGCCAGCCTCGCCAAGGTGTTCTTGACGACACGGAATTCTATACCTGCATCCCTGAGGCTGTTGCGGATTTGAGTGATCGACTCGACGTTCAATCCTTTGTAATCCGCCAATATGGCCATTCGAGTGCGGGCGAGAACATCCCGCATCTCCGCTACGACCTCTTCTTTTTTTTCACGTTTCAATGGTCCAAACCTCCTGTCCAGCCGGGCGCCTACGCTTTTGTGAGTACGCGTATGTCGTTGGGATCGATTTTGATGCCGGGACCCATGGTGGTCGATATGGCGACGCTTTTCAAGTAAGTGCCCTTACTGCTCGAAGGTTTCGCTCTCATAATCACGTCAAGAAAGGATGCAAGATTTTCTCGCAGCTTCTCGGATCCAAACGAGGTCTTTCCCATCGGCGCATGAACCACCCCTGTCCGATCCACCCGGAATTCAATCTTTCCAGCCTTGAGTTCCTTCACGGCGCGTCCCACATCAAAAGTCACCGTTCCGACTTTTGCGTTGGGCATCAAACCCCTCGGGCCCAGTATACGACCCAATTTACCCACAGCGCCCATCATGTCGGGAGTAGCCACGGCCTTGTCGAATTCGAGCCATCCCTCCTTGATCTTCTCGACCAGCTCATCCGAGCCTACATAGTCGGCGCCCGCGTCCTGGGCCTCTTTTTCTTTTTCACCTTTAGCAAAGACCAGTACTCGCGCCATCTTTCCCGTGCCGTGAGGAAGCACCACCGTGCCTCGGACCATCTGATCCGCATGACGGGGATCGACGCCCAGGCGCACGGCTATATCCACGGACTCGTCAAACCGGGCGTATCGAGTCATCAGAGCGAGTTCCAGTCCCTCTTCGAACGTATACTTCTTGGTTCTGTCTACCTTTTCCCTGGCTGATTGAAATTTCTTTCCTGTTTTTGGCATAGCCTCAACTCCGAAGACTTATCTTTAACCGACCTCAATGCCCATACTTCTGGCGGTGCCCTTGACGATTCTGACGGCTCCCTCGAGGTTTACAGCGTTTAGGTCCGGCATCTTCTGTTTGGCGATTTCTTCCACCTGAGCGATTGTAACTTTCCCCACCCTTTCCCGATTGGGCTCCGGGGACCCCTTAGCCACGCCCGCCGCCTGCTTCAGCAGTATGCTCACCGGGGGCGTCTTGGTTATGAAGGTAAACGATCGATCGGCGTACACCGTAATGACCACCGGTGTGATGACGCCCTCCTGATTTTTGGTTCGGGCGTTGAACGCCTTACAGAAGTCCATTATGTTGACCCCATGCTGACCCAACGCCGGGCCGATGGGCGGCGATGGGTTTGCCTGACCGCCGGGTACCTGGAGCTTGATGTTTGCAATCACTTTTTTAGCCATATGCGTTTACTCCTTGCTATATCACCGCGCGGTTCGACATCCGTCTCGATTTTCCATTTGTGTTAAGCTCGTCTATCGCCGCACTACTTCGCCCTCATAAGGCGAATGCTCCCGATCCGCTTTATCAGCCTCTCGAAAGTCTGGTCAGATCTTGGTCACTTGGATAAATTCCAGTTCAACGGGCGTAGCCCTTCCGAAAATACTAATGAGCACACGAAGCTTTGCTTTATCCGCCTTTACCTCCTCGACAATGCCCGTAAAATTCGAGAAAGGACCGTCAATGACACGGACCTCGTCACCTTCCGCGAACGCATATTTGGGCTTTGGCTGAACGGTGCCCTTCTCCATTTGCGACAAAATGGCGAGGGCTTCCGCTTCCGGGATCGCAATAGGAAGACTTCCGTCCCCAATAAAACCGGACACTTTAGGAGTATCTTTTACGAGGTGCCAAGAATCTTCGTTCATCACCATCCGAATCAGGACGTAACCGGGATAAAACTTCCTGGAAGAGGTCTTGCGTTCCCCTTTCACGAGCTCGACTACCTGCTCGGTCGGTACGAGAACACGGTCGAAATACTCCTCCATATGAAACATCCGAATCCGTTCCTCCAAGGCCACCTTCACCTTGTTCTCATATCCCGAATAGGTATGAATGATGTACCAATTCATTTCCATACACTGCTTCTAGCGCATAAGGCTGGTCAGTGCCGAGGTCAAACCCGCATCCACAATACCCAGATAAATGGATAGAATGGCCACTAATACAAGGACGACAGCCGTAGTTCCGGCCGCTTCCTTTCGTGAAGGCCACGTCACCTTTTTCAGCTCGATCTTGACCTCTCGTAAAAAGTGCCTGGCTTTGTCGATGAAATTGGGCTTTGCGGGCCCTGGCTTCGCCCGCTTGGCGGATGCCTTAACCTGGCCTTTCTCCTTTTTGTTGTTCGCGCCGTTTTGGTCCGACACTTCGCCGCCGCTTGTCCGTGCTGCAACGGAGTTGGCTTCAGAAGGCTTCCGCACGCTTTTTGTGGAGCTTTTTTCGTTGTTGTTCTTAGGCTTGGCCATGGATCACGGTCTCATTCTGATTCGGCAAATGTGCAAAAGTGGCAGGCCAGGAGGGATTCGAACCCCCATCACCCGGATTTGGAGTCCGGTGCTCTAGCCGTTAGAGCTACTGGCCTGCTGCGTCTACTCCACCACTCTTTCGACAGCTCTACTTCGTTTCTTTATGAACCGTATGAATTCGACAGAACCGGCAAAACTTTTTGAATTCCAGTTTGTCCGGCGTGCGTCTCTTGTTTCTTGTGGTCGTGTAGTTGCGTTGCTTGCATTCCGTACACGCCAACGTAACGATATCTCTCATTCACCTCTACTCAATAATGTCGCTGATGACGCCGGCGCCGACCGTCCGGCCGCCTTCGCGGATCGCAAAACGAAGCTCTTTCTCCATGGCGATGGGCATGATCAGGTTCACTTCGACGCTCACGTTGTCTCCCGGCATCACCATCTCCACTCCCTCGGGCAACGTCACTACTCCAGTCACGTCCGTCGTCCGAAAGTAAAACTGCGGCCGGTATCCGTTGCAAAACGGCGTGTGGCGACCACCTTCTTCCTTCGCCAATACGTACACCTCCGCCTTGAACTTCGTGTGCGGCGTGATCGACCCCGGCAACGCCACTACCTGGCCCCGCTCCACCTCGTCCCGCTTCGTCCCGCGCAACAACACCCCTATGTTGTCCCCCGCGCGACCCTCGTCCAAGATCTTACGGAACATCTCCACTCCGGTGACCACCGTCTTCTGCGTGGGCCGTATCCCTATGATCTCCACCTCGTCGCCCACTCTCACGATCCCTCGCTCCACTCGACCCGTCACCACCGTTCCACGTCCCGATATACTGAATACGTCCTCGATCGGCATCAAAAACGGCTTGTCCACATCCCGAACCGGCTCCGGTATGTACTCGTCCACCGCATCCATCAATTCAAAAATCGCCTTCGCATCCTCGCTGTTCGGATCGTCGCTCTGCAACGCCTTCAATGCACTTCCCCGTACGATCGGTATGTCGTCCCCGGGAAACTCGTACTTGGACAATAACTCCCGAAGCTCCAACTCCACCAGCTCGATCAGCTCCTCGTCGTCCACCATGTCCACTTTGTTCAAAAACACCACGATCGCCGGCACTCCCACCTGACGCGCCAACAATATGTGCTCCCGCGTCTGCGGCATCGGTCCGTCGTCCGCTCCCACCACCAATATCGCTCCGTCCATCTGCGCCGCACCCGTGATCATATTCTTGATATAATCCGCATGACCCGGACAATCCACGTGCGCGTAATGACGCTTCAAGGTCTGATACTCCACATGCGCCGTCGCTATCGTGATCCCTCGCTCCCGCTCCTCCGGCGCCTTGTCGATGTCCTCGAACGCCACATACTCCGCCCATCCCTTCTTTGCCAAATGCTTCGTGATTGCAGATGTCAACGTCGTCTTACCATGATCTATATGTCCTATCGTCCCCACGTTGACATGAGGCTTCGTCCGCTCGAATTTCTGCTTGGCCACGATAATTCCTCCTTCAGCAATCGAAAAAGGTAAATGGAGCCCACGACCGGGGTCGAACCGGTGAAACCTCTTCCTTACCAAGGAAGTGCTCTACCTACTGAGCTACGTGGGCTATGCAATGGAGCGGGAAACGGGATTCGAACCCGCGACCCTCAGCTTGGAAGGCTGACGCTCTAGCCAACTGAGCTATTCCCGCTTGGACGCTTAGCTGAGGCTTTTTTCTTGAGTTGTAGTGACTAACGATCCGCGATCTCCTACAATACCCTCAAAAACTACGTGGTGGAGAGGGGAGGATTCGAACCTCCGAAGGCTTAGCCGACAGATTTACAGTCTGTTCCCTTTGGCCGCTCGGGAACCTCTCCACTAAGGAATGACTTAAGGACAGGCAACAATCCGTATTTCCCGGTGTCTTAACTCATCTGGAATTTCTTGGAGCTGGCGATGGGACTCGAACCCGCAACCGGCTGATTACAAATCAGCTGCTCTACCAATTGAGCTACGCCAGCGGACGACCTGGGCGTTTTCGGACCGGCCCTCTACATATCCAGCCGAGCCCCGGCGCAGCGTTACAAGATAGAAGAGGTTCTATACCAGATTTTTTTTGACCGTGTCAAGAAAAAAAGTGGGGCGTTCCGGAGGACCTCCGGACGTTCACCAACGTCGCCTCTCACGGCCGAATTCCGAAACGATCCGTTTTTTATGGCCGGACGCCGGGGCCGGATGGGCGCTGAGGATTGTGACACCTATACTACTATTAGAGGAATAGTTCAAGCAAAACGGCGACTCAGGCAATGCCCGGTGACCATAAAGCAGCCGATCCTCCGGAAATCGGGACCGTCTATTTTCATGATTAGCGGATGATGCCTTTCTTCTTATTCAACGCGGACAGCGTTGCAGGTTTGGCAAGCATGGTGAATCTATCGGTCGATTCGGACATAGGCCGGATATTGTGTTTGAGTTCGTTTTTGATATACTACCCAAATACACCCACCGGCTCCTCACTTCGACTTGGGCTGATCTCATTCCGGCGAGTCCGGCGTTCCGGCGGCATGTACCGGTCATTGAAAGTTGATGAGTTCGTAAAAACCTCTTAGTAAAGCTATCTAGTTGAAAATATAAGTAAAAGTGATATTTAGGGGTTGACTGTTCTTTTGGGCCTTGTATAATAAGTATCTGATTTGATTCACAATATGTTCCTCTGGGGGATTGTTTTGTTTCGGCCTAAGTGAACGCAAAAGACCATTTTCGACCACGATGTCTGCCTTCCTGCGGCCAGGGTCGAGGCGTTGGAGAAGACATGGGCCGGTCCT
>JACQYL010000073.1:25683-36160 GCA_016208165.1 Deltaproteobacteria bacterium | reverse complement strand
CGCCCGATCAATTGAACGGCGAGATACAAGGGGTCCTCGACTTCGTGGCCGACGTGATGCAAGTGTTCCAGTTTCCTTTCGAGGTGGAGCTTTCCACCCGGCCAGAGAAGTCGATCGGTTCCGACGAAGATTGGGATCGGGCGACTTGGGCTTTGAAAAACGCCCTTGATGAAAAGGGACTGGCGTACGATATAAACGAAGGAGATGGGGCCTTTTACGGACCTAAAATCGATATCAAAATCCGGGACGCTCTGGACCGAAGCTGGCAGTGCGCAACCATTCAATGTGACTTCACGCTTCCAGACCGTTTTGACTTGCACTATGTGGGCTCGGACAATGAGCGTCATCGTCCCATCATGATCCACCGCGTGATTTTAGGATCTCTGGAACGGTTTCTCGGAGTGCTGATTGAACACTACGCCGGCGCCTTTCCGGTATGGCTTTCTCCTGTACAGGCGATTCTGCTTAATGTTACGGATCGTAACATTCCGTTTTTGGAGGATGCTTACAAGCGACTGACTTACGCCGGATTGCGCATCGAAAAGGATACTCGAAACGAAAAACTAGGATTCAAGATACGTGAGGCCCAGCTCAAGAAAATACCTTACATGCTGGTGGTGGGTGATCGGGAATCGGATTCCGGGACTCTTGCGCCCAGAACACGAGGCGGAGAACAGCTTGATCCCATGCCTTTGGACGAATTCATCAACATGTTGGTCAGGGAGAGCAAACCACCGGTGGTATCCCGGTAACTTTATCGTCGCCGGTTGCCCGGCGGGACCATCGAGTCAAATCCTCCGCAAACCGAATCCGAATACTGGAAATGTCGAAGTAAGCTCTTACGGGTTTACAAGTAACATTAACGTTTACGGGAGGGGACGGGCATAGCGAAGCAAAGGACGCGCGTTAATTTGGAAATTCGCGCAAAAGAAGTCCGTTTGATAGATTCAGACGGCACGCAAGTAGGGATCGTTCCAATGGAGACCGCGATGTCTGTAGCGGCTGAGCGCGGGCTCGATCTGGTGGAGGTGGCTCCCGAGGCGAAGCCGCCGGTCTGCAAAATCATGGACTACGGGAAGTACAAGTATGAGCAGGCCAAGCGGTCTCAGGTGGCGAAAAAGAAACAGACGGTAATCCAGGTCAAGGAAGTAAAATTCCGACCGAAGATTGAAGAACACGACTTCCTGTTCAAGGTACGAAACGTCAAGAAGTTTTTGGACCAGAAGAACCGGGTCAAAGTTACCATCATGTTTCGCGGCCGGGAGTTTTCTTTCACGGAATCGGGCTACGCTTTGTTGGGACGGGTGATAGAGGAACTCGGAGACCAGGTCGTTGTAGAACAACCACCCAAGATGGAGGGGAGGGCAATGGGTATGCTGTTGGCGCCCAAGACTTAAGTGTCTCCCGTTCCACATCTCGCCCGGATGTTCGCATAAGCCCCGGGCGAGAACAACTGTTCATTGAGACCGATTCGGTTCTGTCTCGGACTTTGCCGAACCTTCCGCACCGTACGGGTCTGTGCCGCCGGATCGGTTAGACCCGGACATTCTTCTCTATCCGTCTCAATTTTCGTTTAGAAATCAGGATACTTACGGATATCCGTTAGTTAAGTGGAGGACGATATGCCAAAATTGAAAACCCATCGCGGAGCCGCGAAACGATTGAAAGTTACAGGATCAGGTAGGATCAAGCGCACAAAGGCGTATGCCAGTCACATTCTGACCAAAAAGAATTCCAAGAGGAAAAGAAACTTGCGCAAGTCCGCCTTGGTTGACCACACCAACATGAAAGCTGTGCGCAAGCTGATTCCTTACGTCTGAGCCGTTGTGCGGGACGTTCGAAAAGATTGCGTTAAGGAGTATACGGTATGCCAAGAGTAAAGAGGGGCTTTAAGGCCCGCCAACGAAGAAACAAAATATTGAAACTGGCCAAAGGATCCAGAGGAGGCCGCAGCAAGTTGTTCCGGACCGCCGCAGAATCCGTGGATCGGGCGTTGAATTTCGCTTACCGGGACCGCCGCGTCCGCAAACGGGATTTCCGCGGCCTCTGGATAGCACGCATCAACGCGGCCGTACGGCCTGCAGGATTGAACTACAGTCAATTCATAGGTGCGCTGAAAAAGGCCGGCATCCAGCTCGACAGAAAAGTTTTGAGTGAATTGGCCATAAGCGATCCCAAGGCATTTGAACGTATCGTCGAGGAAGTTCGGTCCGCCGCGTGATGGGAAGTATTGGATCGCCCAGACACGTTAACGTTGGTGGAGCAAGTCCGGCCAAGGCGGAGAAACGACATTGAGAGAAGAGTTCGAACAACTGAGAGCGGTCGAGCTTTTGCGACTTCTCGGAGCCGCTGACACGGAAGCCCTGGAAACGATTCGCATCGAGATTTTCGGGCGCAAGGGAAAGCTGACTTCTCTTATGAAACAACTTGGAAGGGTCTCGGAGGAAGAGCGACCCGAGATGGGGAAGCTGGCCAACGTCGTCAAGAAGGAACTTGAGGCCGCTTTCGAAGAGGCCGAGACACGGCTGGCCCGGTCCCAATCGGCTTCCAAAGGCATGGTGGATGTTACCCTGCCGGGACGGATACCTCAGCGTGGAAAGCTCCACCCGATTTCGAGGGTCACCTGGGAAGTCTGCAATATATTGGAACGAATGGGTTTCGAGGTGGTTGAGGGTCCTGACATTGAAACCGACTATTACAATTTCGAATCGCTGAATATTCCCAAAGACCATCCGGCGAGGGAAATGCAGGACACGTTCTATATTTCCGACAATCTGCTCCTTCGCACCCACACTTCCCCCATGCAGGTCCGCGTCATGGAAAAGCAACGTCCGCCCGTGCGCATTGTCGCTCCGGGCAAGGTGTACCGAAGGGATTCGGACGTGAGCCACACCCCCATGTTTCATCAGGTGGAAGGCCTCCTGGTGGATAAGGGAGTCTCTTTCGGCGATTTGAAGGGTGTGCTGATTGCTTTTGTGCACGAAATGTTCGGTCCCGATGTGGGCGTCCGTTTCAGACCCAGTTTCTTCCCTTTCACCGAACCCAGCGCGGAAGTGGACATCCAATGCGTCCTGTGCAAGGGGGGTGGGTGCCGGCTTTGCTCTCAGACGGGCTGGCTGGAGATTCTGGGGTCCGGTATGGTGGACCCCAATGTGTACCGCTTTGTGGACTACGATGAAGAAGAGATCTCCGGTTTTGCATTTGGTATGGGCGTCGAGCGGATCGCCATGCTGAAGTATGGCATAGACGATATTCGGCTGTTTTTCGAAAACGATGTGCGTTTCCTGCATCAATTCTAAATCGTACACCGGCCCGCCGATTTTTCGGCAATAACAACGAAGATATGAACGCCTTCATCCGGTCACGAGCCATCGACACGAAAAGAACCGGACTCGATGGATTCCTCCGCCGATGGTCGGCGCAGACTTACAGAGAAGAAAAAGCCTAATGCAGATCAGTTTCAACTGGATCAAACAATACGTCGAGTTGGACGTGTCCGCCCATGAATTGGCGGACGCCCTGACCATGGCCGGTCTGGAAGTGGAGGGCGTGAGTAAGCGCTATCCGGATTTGGATCGGGTGGTGGTGGCGCGCATTCTCGAGATAATGCCTCACCCCAACGCGGACAAGCTTAGAATCTGCCGCGTGGACCTGGGTAATGAACGTCTGGACGTGGTATGCGGCGCTCCTAACATTGCCGAAGGGCAGCGGGTCCCCTTGGCTCTCGAAGGCGCCGTGTTGCCTTCCGGGGTTCGGGTGCGCAAGGCCCAGATTCGAGGCGTGAATTCCGCGGGTATGATCTGTTCCGAGGTCGAGTTGCAGGTAGGAGACGATGCTTCGGGGATCATGGTGCTCGATGCCGAAGCTCCTGAAGGAGTTCCTTTGGCCGAGGCGCTCTCTTTGAACGACTACATTCTCGAGGTGAGCGTGACGCCCAATCGTCCCGATTGCATGAACGCCCTCGGCCTGGCGCGCGAAGCAGCGGCTCTGTTCGGAAAACGGGTGCGGTATCCGGAAACCGGGGTTGTGGAATCGGGAGCTCCCATTTCAGATCAGACCTCCGTCACGTTAGAGGACCCGATCGGATGTCCGAGGTACTCGGCGCGATTGATCCGGAACATCCGTCTGGGACCTTCCCCCTTTTGGCTTCGACAAAAATTGATCTCCGCCGGTCTCAGGTCGATCAACAACATCGTGGATGTGACCAATTACGTGCTTATGGAGTTCGGACAGCCGCTGCATGCGTTCGATTTCAATCGTCTCGAAGAGCATCGGATTGTAGTCCGAAGCGCCGTCGCCGGAGAACGCTTCACCACGTTGGACGGACAGGAGAGAGAACTGCCGGATGGGGCGCTGATGATTTGTGACGGCAAGAAGCCGGTGGCCTTGGCCGGTATCATGGGCGGGCTCAATTCAGAAATCGAAGATTCCACACGGGACGTGCTCATCGAGAGCGCCTATTTCAATCCGGTGACCATCCGCCGCACGTCGAAGCGGCTGGGTCTGTCCACGGAAGCTTCCTACAGATTTGAGCGCGGTATTGATCCGGAAGGAACGGTTCGGGCTCTCGATCGTGCGACAAGGCTGTTGGTCGAGCTGGCTGGGGGTGAAGTGGCTCATGGCGCCATCGACGAGTACCCCGAGGTCATCCCTCGTCGGGTCATTCCGTTGCGCGTGGACCGAGCCAACCGTTTCCTGGGAACCGACGTATCCCAGGACGAGATGAAACGATGTCTGACCGCCATCGAGCTCGATGTGACGGATGACGGTCCCGGCCGCTTCCAAGTCTCCTGCCCCACGTTTCGGCCGGATCTCGAACGGGAAGTGGATCTGTGGGAAGAAGTGGCGAGGATTTATGGGTATAACGCCATCCCGGTAACCTACCCTCCGTCCTCTAGGGTATGTCGCCGGAGAGCCAAGGGGCGCCTGAATCGGATGAAAGCATTGACCGTGGCTCAGGGCGCCGGGTACACTGAGGTCGTCAACTACAGCTTCGTATCGCCCCGGTGGATCGAAAAGTGCCTTTTTGAAGAAAACGACTTCCGCAGGCGCTGCATCCCGATCCTGAATCCATTGAACGAAGAGCAGTCCGTTATGCGAACCACGCTTCTGCCAGGCCTTCTGACAAACGTGCAGCGCAACGTCGCGTTCAAAAACGAGGATCTGAAACTGCTTGAAGTGGGCAAAGTGTATTTTCCCGATGGCGCCGACACGCCCGCGGACGAAAGGTTCATGGTCTCGGGTGTCCATTCCGGGCTCCGGGAGCCGTTTTCCTGGCGCCGGCCGAATGATCGCGTAGATTTCCTGGACATCAAGGGTGCGGTAAGTCTGTTGCTCGAGGCATTCAGGGTATTCGACGCCGAGTTCGTGCCGCAAAGAGAGGACCCGCTGTTCGCGCTTGGAGAGTCGGCCCGGCTCCTCGTCCGGGGGACTGCGTTGGGCGTGCTGGGTCGAATGAGTGATCGGGTTCTCCATGAATTCGATATCTCTATGCCTTTGTACGCGTTCGAGCTGAATCTGGATCTGTTGTCGAGATATGCCGAGCCGGACATCAAGGCCCGTCCGTTGCCGAGATTTCCCTCCGTAGTCCGAGACCTGGCCGTCATCGTCCCCCAAGGCGCCAGTGCGGGGGACGTACGGAGCGTCATCTCGAACCACGCTCACAAGCAGTACGTGGAAGATATTCGGTTATTCGACGTGTATGAGGGCGATCAGATAGCAAAGGACGAGGTCAGTTTGGCGTTCCGGATCACGTATCGCGCCGAAGACAAGACGTTGAGTGACGAAATGGTTAACAAGTCACACGAGAAACTGATTCAGGCCGTATTGAAAGCGACCAACGGGCGGCTACGGATTTGACCATGACCAAAAAAGACCTGGTGGAAATGCTGCAGGCGAGGGTGGGCCTTCCGGCATCGCACATCGCTCCCATTCTTGAAACCATTCTCGAACTCACAAAAGAGGCGCTCGAACGGGGCGAACCGGTCAAGATATCCGGCTTCGGTCAGTTCTCGGCGAAGGAAAAGGCGGAAAGACTGGGGCGGAATCCCCGCACTGGAGAACGAATGATCATTCCGTCCCACAAGGTGCTTACCTTCAAACCCAGCAAGCTGTTGAAGAATAAAATCAATCAAGAGACCTGAGCCATATCCTTCGAGGCCTGACCATGCCATCCATTCCCGATAAGCGCTACTTTCGAATCGGGGAAGTCAGTAAGATCACGGGCCTGGAGCCTTATATACTCCGGTACTGGGAATCGGAATTCGACGAGATCCGGCCTCACCGTTCCAACAAGCAGCGCCTCTACAAGAAAAAGGACGTCGAGTTGATTCTTCGTATCAAGCAGCTCTTGTACGAAGAAAAGTTCACCATATCGGGGGCTCGGAAGAAAATTAGCGAAGAGGGGGGCCGGCAACTCGAGATGCCTTTCACCAAAAATGCGCTTCAAAAAGCCCTGGAAGAAATAGAACAGGAACTGATCGACATAAAACGATTGTTGGATTCGAAGTAACAGCGATCAACCGCGCAAGAAAGCCGCGTTTCATTCTCTTTTGCACCGTCACTATCCTTTTGCTACTCCGTCGTTATCATTCAGAATTTTCAGTCCGAAATAAACGTAATGCAGCCCGGAAACCGTGGTGAAAACCGTGGTCAGCCAAGACAATACAAACGGCAGAGTGGGTGAGAGGTCCGTAAACTGGGCCATCAGCACCAGGATCACGGTCGATATCTGGAAGACCGTGGTGGCCTTGCTGATGACGCTGGGCCGCATCATAAAGGTGCCCTTGAAAATGGTAACCACCAGCGCACCCATGGTGATGAGCACATCCCGGCTGATCACCACCACGGCCAGCCAGGTGGGAATGATCCCGATGGCTGCAAGTGCAATGTACGCCGTTGACAGCATCAGCTTGTCCGCGATGGGATCCAGGTAGCTGCCCAGAGTCGTCTTCTGTTTCAAAAGGCGGGCGATAAGTCCGTCCAGCCCGTCGGTTACCGCGGCCCCGATGAACACCAGGAAGGCGGAGAAGAAGTCGCCTTCGATCAAAAACAGGACAAAGATTGGCGTGAGGATGAACCGGACGGCGGTGATGGTGTTCGGTATGTTCAGAGGGAACGACATGAATGCTACCGCACGTTTTCCGCCGCCAGTATGGTGGCCACAATTCGCCGTTCGTCATCCTGACGCACGTTGAGCCGGAATCCGCTGAACGAGAGCGCGGAAAGACGGTGAGTGAGCGTTTCGGCGGAACCTTTGAATCCCACTTGCAGTTCGAATTCGGAGGGCACAATGGAGCGCAATTGAACGGACGCCACGTCCGGGACCCGGTTCCTGAGACCGTCGCGAACGCCCTCGAACTGCCCGAACGAGGTCACGTTTGCGATGATTACCCGATAGTCGGCAAGGGGTAGGGGCGCCTGGTCCTTCCTCCGTTCCTCTTCCGTCAAAAAAGCCCTCGCAAGGGCCGAAGCCAGATCCGCAGCGGCTTTCTCCTCCGCCACCGCTGGATCTTTCTCCGTGACTTCGACTTGTACAGTGGGATGATCGAGCAACATGGAGGACGAGACGTTCACCAGTTTGGCTTCGGCGGACCCTCGGCACACGTTGGAAAAAGCCTCGGTATCCGCGGCTTCACAAGAAAGATTCCAGGTGCAGAACAGCACCGCGTCGGCTTCCTTCTGGCGTCCCAGGTCCGCCCAGGTCAGAACCGACAGACGGCTGATGTCGTAATCGAACGTGCCGGTCTCCGTGAAACGATACCCGTTTCTAGAAAGCGTCTCGGCCACGGCCTGCCGAATGGCCGCCTGCCCCACAGTGGAGCCTTGAAGAAACACGAGGGCGGTTTTGGCCTCCTTCTGCGGGGCCACTTCAAATCCGGCCGCCCGTAGGGCGTCCTCCAAGTCTTTCCGTATCACGGAAACGGACAACAGGACGATGTAGATGTTCTTGGTCTGGTCCTGGGCCAGGACGCGGTACTCCTTGACCAGCCCCTGTCCGTACACCAGCACCAGCTCACCCAAGGTCTTCAAGCTCTTCGCCAGAGAATCGGTGGGGATCAAACGTTCGACCGCAAGCTGAACGGCCTTATTCAATCCCTGGTCCAGCGCCACGTTCCGGGCGGCGGCCAGATCCTGGTTCTGAATGGGCGCCGTACTGAGCACCGTTACTTCAACGACGTCCGTTCCGGGCGATGCTACCGCTCGAGCACAGAAGGCCGCCGCGAAACAGAAAGAAAAGATCCAAAATGCCGCTGCTACTGACGGTCGCCGCAAGTGTGTGGGCGCGACGGCCGTCTTCCTCTGTCTATCGTAAGGATTCAAAACCATAAGCCCCGTTGCATAGGTTGATAGCGCGAAACGCAATGTAACAAAAAGCCCAGGCAAACACAAGATCCGCTGCCGTCAAAATATCGCCGGCAGGATCGATGGGCGGTTCGATAGAAATTTCACGCGGAGGCCTTGACTGTCTTCCAACCGGACTTAACCTAAAACCAAAGACGACGCGATGCCGTAACATAGCGGATTTCGTGCGTAAACGAAACAAGCTGTTGTGCGTTGTGTCCGGCGAAAGCGCATTCTAGTTGTCCACAACCCGACCGGTTTGGATGCACGAGGAAGAAATCGTGGATCCTTGCTCAACATGATGTCTCTAATCGGTAGTAAGCTTAACATAACGCCGAAAAGGAGGGATTCAAATGGTACGATTCAGATGGAGAGATCCGTTTCTTGGCAGCTCGTTCGCGGACGTCGATCGATTGCGCAGGGAGATGAACCGTCTGTTCGACGTGTATCATCCGACAGAACGGCTTCCCTTCGGTACCGGGGTGTTTCCACTTGTGAACGTGTACATGGATCAGGATGCGGTGTATGTGACTTCCGAACTCCCCGGCATGGATCCAGCGGAAATCGACATATCCGTGCGCGGCGACAACCTCCTGTTGAAAGGCGAACGCAAAACGGAGGCCGAAGCCGTGGACGTGAGCTTTCACAGGAGGGAACGGCGCTCCGGAAGCTTCAACCGGGTTCTGGCGTTGCCCGATCGAGTGGACGCTGAGAAGGTCACAGCGGAATACAAGAACGGTATGCTGAAGATAACGCTGCCCAAGCAGGAGGAAGCCAAGCCGAGACGAATTCAAGTTAAAGTGAAATGACATCCGTGATAAGAGAACCAATCCCCAAAGAATCTGATGACGTGCGTGGCGTTATCCGCATCGCAATTTCAGTTTGCCCCGGGGACATTAGAGAGGGGCAGGAATTCGGGAGGTAGTTATCATGTCGGACAAGGAACTCGAAGTTCAGAAGAAACACGAACTGGAGACCGCGGCGGAATCCACGAAGGGAGGTCCCATCTTTGTTCCGAAAGTAGACATATTCGAGAACAAGGATGCATTGACCCTGGTAATCGATATGCCGGGCGTGCCCAACGACGGATTGCGAGTGAACCTGGAAAACAACGAGCTTTCAGTCTACGGAAAAGTGAACGTCGCAGCACCCGGCGAAGAAGTGTATTCCGAATTCACCATAGGCGACTACAGCAGAAGTTTTGTGGTTTCCGAATATATTGACCGTGAAAAGATTGACGCCAGCTTGAAGGATGGCGTTTTGCGGCTGCGGTTGCCCAAAGCCGAAGCCTTGAAACCCAGAAAGATCGCTATAAAAGCCGGATAAATCGAACCGTGGCCGGGTTTCCCCGGCCACATTCGTCCTGGTGAAATGCATTGAAGAAAGACTTTTATGCCATATTGGGCGTCAGCCGCGACGCAAATGGGGAATGTATTCGAAGGGCTTACAGAGAGCGGGTACGGGAGACGCACCCCGATGGCAAAAGCGACGAACCGATAGAAGCGTTCATCGAAGTCCAGGAAGCCTATGAAACACTCCGGGACCGATGCAAGCGAGCCGAGTACGACCGGTTTCTGGACCGCCTGCCCAAAGGCGCAACCCCGGACTACAGAAGACGGCCTTACCCCCGCTTTTCGTCCGACCCGGAAAGCTCGTATGTGAACGACCTGCTGAAGTTTTTCAGTTCGTGGGTCGACACCCCTCAGCCGGCGTTCTCCTCCAGGTCGGGAGACGAGGAGCTGTTCGCGGAACTGATACTATCCCCTCGGGAAGCCGAGCAGGGCGTGCGCATACCCGTCGAAATTCCCATTGCTGAAACGTGCGCCTCGTGCTTCGGGAGCCGCCGTTCCGGTTTCGGTTCTTGCCCGGACTGCATGGGGCGGGGACAGGTGGTTCATAACAAGGAAGTCATTCTTTCCATTCCTCCGGCCGTGAAAAACAACATGGAAATCCGTTTCCCCCTGGCCGGAGCGGGCATAGCGGGGCGCCTGCACTGCCTGATTCGGGTTCGATAGAGGCGGATTTGCCGTAGCGCCCTTCACCGAATGGGCCAAGGGGGGAATCAAAAAAACGGTTCGCGACTTGAAAGCGGTTGACACAAGCCCGGTTAGGTGGTACTTGAGGACCGCAGTTC
>JACQYL010000073.1:0-25635 GCA_016208165.1 Deltaproteobacteria bacterium | reverse complement strand
TACTTGAGGACCGCAGTTCACATTGAGAATACAGCTCGGGACGTAGCGCAGTCTGGGAGCGCACCTGAATGGGGTTCAGGGGGTCCGGGGTTCAAATCCCCGCGTCCCGACCATTTTACCAATAAAGGCGATGGGTTAAGCATAGCGCTTACCCCTATTTTTTTTGCGGTTTTCACAAAAGGGTATCAAATGGGTAGCAAAGTCCAAATTTTCCAGAACCCGCCTTTTGTAACTGTCTGATTTTATTGACCGGAATTTTTCCTCAAAATCAGCCCCAAAATGATGCCATTCAATAATTATCTATGAAAACAGATAATTATTGGTTAATGTTCTGAACGCGCACCTGACCCAAATCAGGCGCGGATCAGGGGGCCGGAGGACATTCTCAAGCCCAGTTTTTCACCGCAACCTCGTCAAAAAACTCGAAGCGATGGAGGTTCTATAGATACCGCCGCTTTCGGGTTTTTCTCGTCGCTCAGGCGTCAATAGGAGTTCACGGAATAGATAAAGTCCTGTTCGTCCATTTCTCCGATGCCGGCCCAGTAAATCGGCCAGGTTGAATCCGTAATGGGATAGAAGGCGCTGCCGACGGGCGTGGTATAATTATGCCCTGAAAAACAGCTCCCTCTGTAAAAGGCTTGTTTTGTATTGTCCGTGACAAGCTCCTGATAGAGTTGTTCCAAAGAATCGTTCAGATCTCCCTGCATGCGATACGCGGTCGAAAAAGTATAATAGATATCGAATTGAGGCGGCATTGCGCCGAGGTCATAGTTCAGGGAAGTGTAATCCATAGCCTTAAGCGTCTCGTGGGAAAAGGTGAAGACTTTAAAGGCGGGGTCGTTACCGAAGTAGGGAGTTATGCCGGGCGTTATATCCATTACGTCGCCGGACGACATGACGCGGTATTCGTCCATGTGGGTATGAGCCCCAAGAGAGTGGGTTATAAGTTCGGGATATTTTCTGAGCTTTTGCAGGAATGTGGCCTGATAAACAGAATTCCACAGCATCGTGGCGCTGGTAATGTGACCGTTGGCGTCGGCGGATTGGGCGGTTGAATATTTATCCACCCCGGGAGGCACATGCATGATGAGCCACACTTTCTTGCCCTTGGACTGGGCCGAAGCGAGCGTCTCGTCAAGCCAGACGAGTTGCGCGTTTACCGCGTCCGTGGCGTCGTCGCCAAAAACAGGAGAGCATTCGAACGTATTAAGCGCTATCACCATCAAGTTTTCGCCGTCCGGTTCCGCGGCGTAATATCCTCCACTGGTGTAGGTATCGAGAAACGTCTGATGGTCGACGGCGCCGTTCAGGAAGTTTGTGTAATAAAGTTCGGCGGTGTTGGAAAGAAAACTGCTGTCCGGTCCGAGACCCGTGTATGAATCGGCGTTTCCAAGAGCAAATAGAACGGGAATATCTCCGACGGCCGACCTTACCTGTTCCATGAAAAAAGCCACCGTCTTGTCGGTAAAAGCCTTCATGGCCTCGATGTCGGCGACGGTTGGTTTTTCGGCGTTTTCAGGATCGTAAAGTCGGAAAAACGTCTGCGGAAGATAATGCCCGAGAATGTCCCCGGTGAAAATAACGAACGCGCTGGTTCCCAGGTTTAGCTGTACGTTCGCGAGCGCAAGCGCAAGCAGTGGGTAATTGGTATCGGTCCCCCACGTCGAAGGGGTTGTAATGTTCGAGCTCTGGAAAATGGCCGCCCACTGGCTGGAGTCCGAATTGTTAAGCTGCTGAAAAAGAGACTCGTCATAAAAAGGATTGAAATGGACATCCGTGAAAACGACCACCTCGAAGTTGGGGTCGGCTTTGTCGCTCCCGCCGCACCCGGCCAGGTTCAATTGAAACATCAGGACAAGGATCAAGCTCAAAGACTTGAACATTTTGCCACACATGTTTGGTACCCTTCTATTATGAAACAACTGTGCGCCAAGCTGGGCCTCATCACTTTCCCGCCCATTGGTATGGGCCCCATCAAGCCTGCCTGCAGCTTTGAAACCTCTCAGACCGATTTCCGCTTGCCACGCCGCTCGGAAATCCTCTCAGTCTTTGTGTCATCGGCATAACCATGGCGTCTCTTGAGAGAAAATTGAGGGTCTCTGGGAGGAGCGCCTTCGCACAGGTGAGGTGAGGTGAGGTGAGGTGATAACATCTCGCTTTTTGACGAACCGGCTGAAGTGAGATATGGATTCTGGTAGGTGTCTTCTTCATTGTGCTGCACAAACTGCCAGATGAGGCTCGGCCTGCGCCTACTGATATTAATCACCTGTCTATAAACTCAAGCTGTCGATGTGGATATGCCGTCACTCCACAATTCTGCTGAAGTTAGGGCCAAATCGAAAGTTCGAAAGCGTAAACGTTATCTCACGAAACAGTGAGCGACGGTTGCTCCGGTTTTGTCATCGTTTCCCCCGCAACGATCTTTTTCGTCATTTCATCATCGTCAATGACGATATCCCCCTGTAAATGGGACCCGCCCGGTGATCATTGAGAAGGGACCCATGCGCGCTGTCTCCCTTGGCCGAGTAAACCCGATGCAAACACCTGATCGTATCGCCAATCAAAGAAAACCGAATCATACGACTTGTCGTTTTTGGTGTAGGCGGGTCCTCTTTTTTCGGTGGCGCCAGTTGGCGAGGGTGCGTGTCTTTTTGATTTCGACGGCTTTTGGAAGTTCTTTTTCGGTGTTGGGGCGGTTTTTGTTTGTCTATCTTTTGACTACCCTTTTCTGCCGACTGCATGCGCAACCATGCTGTAACTCCTTGATATTATTCGTGCATGATGTCCATAGTGTGAATGGATGCATAATGATATTAGACAGTTATAAAGCTGTTTTACTGAAAGAAATGCTAAATGGGGTTCAGGGGGTCCGGAGTTCAAATCCCCGCGCTCCTTTCCAAAGCCTTTCAAGCGGGTCTCATCGTCGATCGGCGGAGAGGCCGGGACCAAAACGAATTTCGGGGAGCGAAACCTCGACCCCGAATGCCGCCCGCGGACGGCCTTCCAGCGACCTAAAGAACGCCTGCTATCCTGTTACTCCGACGAACCCGAAGGATGAAATCTTTCGGGAAAGACATTCATAGTTCCAAATTCTTCAGCGCGTGGATTTAAACACGATCCCCTTTATTGCCTATTGACCTCATATTATATCTGTTATTTATTAACGACGAAAGATTTCGAGGATTATCCGCAATTGAAGGCATGCCGAGCCGTGCGCCGGCTGCGAAAACAGGCGGAAAAGAAACCGCACGCGGGACACTGGGATGCGCTTCCCGACGGACAGGAAAGGAGATCGCCATGATAAACCGTAGCTACATTTGGGTGGACGGACCGCCCGGAGGCGGGAAAACCAGCCTCATAGAGCGTATTCTCAAATCCAATCGCACAAGACTGATTATGGCCGCTCGTTTCGCGCCCACCGACTCGGTTTCCGAACCGGTGGAAGTTTTCCAGGGGAACGATGAGACCGAACGCTACCTCATGGCGGGGGCTTCGAACACCTTACTTTACAAATATCCGGTTGTTAGACATGACGAGACTGAAGAGCGCTTTTGGGATACCGTTTTTATCCAGGACGACTCGGATGCAATTATTTTTGAGGGACCGCCTCGCCGGGAGATCCGTCCGGATCTCTTCGTTTATGTGACGAGACCGCTGGCGGACGGAGAGAATCTCGTCACGCGAAAGGAGGTTGAGATGGTCCGTTTGGACTTCAAGGCGTATCTTTCGGCGATCCTGGGGGAGGAACTAACGGAAGAGGAGTTTGAAGAACAGGAGGACGATTCATCCTTCGATACGGATATGGAGGATGAAGAGGAGCTGGAAGAGGTTCCTATTCCGGACGAAATCGCCGACAAGCTCCAGGAATATGTCGAGCATGGGGTCCCCATTATGCAGGAAAAGTGGACGCTAAATGATACCCAGCAGGGACTCGCCCATGCCCAGGTGGTGGTGATCAATATTTTCGACGAAGAAGAACGACGAGCAGCCGAGGTTCTAACCCGGGAAATTCACCGTATGTATGAGGACGAATCGATACGCGATGATGTTGTCCGATCTTACGGGCGCCGCCGCCCTTCCGTGTTTGTTGCGAACTTTGACGATCCGAAGGATGAGGGGCTCAAGAAAGCGATCGCGCGCATCAAGCGGGCGTTTACCGGGTGACACGGGCAGGGCGTTGGTAGAGTCTAAAGTTTGATCGAGGCGGGCAAACGGGATAAACTGGTCGGTGGAAAAAACGAGGGGTGATTCCATGAATAAACAACAGATCATCGAAACGATACGAAGCAACCGCGCCCTACTGGAAGCGTTCTCGGTCAAATCCCTCTCGGTCTTCGGCTCCGTTGTGCGGAGCGAGGCTCGGCCGGACAGTGATGTGGATATTTTGGTGGAATTCGAACCGGACGCCGAAATCGGTTTGTTCGAATTCGTCCGCCTGAAGGACGCATTGAGCGATCTCATCGGCATTCCGGTGGATCTGGCGACGCCCGATGCGCTCCATCCGGCGCTGAAAGACGACATACTGTGGGAGGCGGTCCATGTCGCCTAGGAAATGGGAATTCCGTTTGGAGGACATGCTGGAAGCCGCACGAAAAATTGATCGGTATATTAAAGGATTAGCGTTCGAAGATTTCGTGGAGGACGAAAAAGCCTTTGATGCGGTTATAAGGCAATTGACGATCATGGGTGAGGCCTCCTCACATATACCTGAAGAGATCACCGCTCTTTCCCCGGAAATTCCTTGGTCTTCGATCCGCGGGATGCGCAATGTCATCGTGCATGATTATTTGAGTGTCAACATGCGTATTGTATGGAAAACCGTTACGAAGGATCTTCCCGATTTGTGCTTTCAGTTGGAGGCTCTGCAATCCAGGATCGCACGAAAGGATTATGGATTGTAGGTGAGATCCTGCGGTTGCCCACTTGAATGGGGTTCAGGGAGGCCGGGGGGTCAAATCCCCGCGTCCCGACCATAGGTTATCCGTGATACGGTAGGATACGTCGTACTCGGCGTATCTTTCTTAATTTCTCGAACAATCCTTGGAATTAGAGGTTCTTGATATCTATAAGCTTTTGCCTGACTGCGATTTTCGTCCATTCCGCTATGGATTTCAAATTCAATTTATCCATAATATTGTATTTATGTGTTTCGACCGTTTTGGAACTAATATGGAGTCGATCAGCGATCTCCTCCGGCGTTAGTCCATCGGCCAGAAGCACAAAAATTTCCCTCTCTCGGGGGCTGAGATGATCGAGGACATCGTCGTCCTTATCATCGGATTTCTCATCCACCAGGTATTCCTGAAGAGCCCTCCCGACCGCCTCGCTGTAAAAGACGCCTCCCTCCGCCACGGCGTTCACGGCCATTACCAGCTCAGAAATCGGCCGTCCCTTCAGCACATACCCGGATATACCCTCCTTGAGAAGGGATACGATCAATTCCACATCCGAAAACATCGAATATATGACGATCTTGGTAGATTTGGACGCCTCTTTGATCTCTTTCGTCGCATGCATGCCGTCCAGGTTTGGCATCGCATAATCCAAGATCACGATATCGGGCCTCAGGGATTTGATCATTTCAACGGCCTCGAGGCCGTCACGGGCCGCTCCCACGATATCGAAATGGGGCTCTTTTTGGAGGGCCGCTTCAATCCCCTCCCTTACGACCGCGTGATCATCCGCGATAAGGATCTTCTTCCTTAGTTCTGCTATGGCGTTTCTCCTGATGCCGTTTCTTCACCCGTTTCTTCTTCACTTCCGTCCTTTCCCTCGTTCAGCGGAATCCGTGCAAACACTACGGCGCCTTTTCCCTTTTCGGATTCGATCCACAGTTCTCCACCGACTTGTACCGCCCGTTCCTTCATAATGCTCAATCCGAGGGGGCCGTCCTGCGAATCGATGCGATTGCTTACTTCGCGGTAGTCAAAGCCCGCCCCATTATCATCCACCGACAGATGAATCGTCTCACCCTTGAGTACGAGATTTATGAAAACAAAGTCGGCATCGGCGTATTTCCATACATTGTTCAAAGATTCCTGAATAATGCGGTAAAGAGCCAATTCCTTATCCGGATGCAATCGTTGGGGAATCCCTTTGGTATAGAACTGGATGTTGATGCCTGCGTTGCGCTTCATAGTATCCACCAAGGCCGCCACGCACGGAATCAATCCAATCGTATCCAAAGCCGCCGGCCGCAGATTTCGTGAGACATTCCTGATGAAATCCAGTAATTCGATCGTTCTTTTCTCGGACGATTCCAATCTTCCCAGGACCGGGTTCCCAGGCAAATCTTCTTTGATCATTTCAAGTTCCATTCTAAGGGCTGTCAGCAATTGTCCGGCGTGATCGTGCAGGGCCATGGCCATTTCGGATCGATCTCTTTCCAATAGCCTGACAAGCCTCTGGGCAAGAAACTTCCGCCGCTTATATTCCTCGATGATCTTTCGATTGGACCGTTTCAGTCGTCCTTCAGTCTTCTTGTGTTTAGTGATGTCCAGCATGACGCCGACCACTCGGTTGACACGCCCCGTTTCGTCACGACTCGCCGCGTGGGTAAGGCTCCTGACAAATACCCACTCCCCGGATTTGTGTTTCATCCGAATTTCGACATCAAATGGGGAGCGCCCTTCGATGAAGGCTTGATAGGTCCGGTACAACTTCGGCCGATCCTCAGGGTGTATCAGTTGATCCAACCATCGCATGAACGACTCCGGTTGCGGGAGCTCCTCTCTCGTATATCCAAGAATGTTGGCCCATCGCTCGCTGAAGAATGTTTCCGAGTCGAGGGGAACATTGTGTTCGAAAATGCCCGCACCACTCGCCTCGATGGCCATTCTCAGACGCGCTTCACCCTTTTTCAGGTCTCGCTCGAGTCGTTCGCGCCTCCCCATTTCCTTCTGCATGACTCGATTCGCGTTTTCCAGCTCGGCCGTTCGAGCCTCCAAATCAGCGGTGCGCTCCCGGACGCTGTGTTCCAACGCTTCCCGGACCGCCAGGTTCTGAAGGGCCAATGAGGTGAGGGAGGCCAACTGCTGTAGAATCCGTTCGTCCTCTTCCGTGAACTCGCCCTGGCCCTTATGGCTGACCAGGATCATCCCGTTTGGTCCGTCGGCGGATCCGACAAGCCGGGCGCTCAGCAGTCCGTCCAAGGGTGCATGGTTTTCAGGCAATCCCCGCCATTGGGGATGATGGCGCATCTCGGCGTCGGTCAGGCGAAGGCTCGGGCTCTTTTCGATCACCTCCATAAATACCCCACCCCGCATCGCCGCGAACATGTCTCCCTCGGGGCAGGCCGAGATATCCTCAGCCCGGCTGGCGGCTCCCGTCACAAATTGGCCGTTGACGCTGCAGTGGCCGCAACCGGCGAGCTTCGCCCCGGTCAATGTCCTCGCCGCGCTCGCGACTACATCGAGCAACCCTGAAATGTCGGTCTGCCCGAGGATCTTCATCGAGACATCTGAAAGTTCGACCTGCCGGGCAAGGCGACTCTCACGTTCCCTCTGGGCTTCCTTCAACTCGGTCAGGTCCAATATAAAACAGATCCACGTCATGGGATCGTGAGACAACAGAGACGCGCCGATCAGAACGGGCACGCGCGTTCCGTCTTTTCGAACATATTCCTTTTCGAAAGTCCTGCAAAACCCGGTCTCCCCTAACTGCTCCAGACCTTCTTGCGAGCGTTGGACGTATTCCGGAGGTGTCATGGCCTGCCAGTCGATTTTTCCCTCCACGAGATCCTGTTGGGTATAGCCAACCATGTTCAAGAAGATATCATTGGCATCGAGGACCCTCCACATGTCGGCAACGACCACGCCGATGATGTTCCCTTCCTTGAGGCGCCGGAAACGCAGTTCACTCTCATGGAGTGCTTTCTCCATTTCATGAAGGCGGAGGAGATACACGCTCCTTTCGCCTATGACGGCATCCACCTTTCCGTTGCGCAGGGCCCGAATCACTTCTTCCGCATCAGCCAGCCGGGCTTCCAACTCCTCGTAGGTCCGTTTTTCCTCGCCCATTATTCGTCTCCCGCCAATCTCAGGGCTTTGCTGACTTCTTCCGTATCGCTCAAGTCTCCGAAGACGGTCACTGCCGGCGCGGGGGACACCATCATTAGGGCAGGAGTGAGAAAGATGTTGTTTTCCAGGGCGATTTCAAAAGAATCGAACACATCCACGATCTCCAGCTCATAGGGTATTTTGATGCGTTGCTCACAAAGTTTTCTGAAGTTGTCTTTAGCCCTCTTGGAATGAGGCTCATTGCCGGCCACAAACAATCGGAAAACAAACACCGCCGCTTTCGTCTTTCCTTCGGATGAGGTATCCATTCTGTTTCCCTAGGCTATTCGTTTCATGGAGCTCCAGGTGATATAGGGACCGTCTTCCGTTCTCGTCATACCTGTCCTTTAAGGCTGATGGATTCGTAAAAAATCAAAAACGACCCTTTTACGTCGATCCGGCGAATGCCGAAATCCAGAATGTTCAACAGGTACCGAACCGGCCTCTTCCGGCATGCCGCGGAAACCGGCCGGCGTCCATCCTCTCTATTTTGCCGTTCCCGGAAGGTCCAGCACCTCCCTCACTTTTCGACCCAGAGAGTTGGGAGTGAAGGGCTTCCCGAGAAACGCCTTGCCGGGGTCCAGCACCCCGTGGTGTACAATGGCGTTGTCAGTGTAGCCCGACATGTAAAGCACCCTCATCTCGGGCCTGAAGGATTTCAGACTCTCCTCCATGTCCCGGCTGGAGATTCCGGGCATGACCACATCCGTCAACATGAGGTGAATGGGTCCTTGATGCACCCTCGCGATCTCGATAGCCTCCTCACCGTTTGCGGCTATCAGAACGTTGTAACCATACCTCTGGAGGACTCTTACAGCGAACTCGCGGACCATCTGATCGTCTTCCACAACCAGAACGGTTTCCGAACCACTCGGTGGTTCGCTTTTTTCAGCCTTCCATTCTGTTTCCGATGCCGACTTCTCGACACGGGGCAGATAGATCTTAAACGTGGTCCCCTTTCCAAGCTCACTGTAAACCCAGATATTCCCGTTGCTCTGCTTCACGATGCCATACACCATGGAAAGACCCAGCCCGGTGCCCTTTCCTTTTCCCTTGGTCGTAAAGAAGGGTTCAAAAATCATCCCCTGGGTTTCGCGGGACATACCGAATCCCGTATCGCTCACACTCATCGTTACGTAGGGGCCTGGTGTTACGGCTATATGGGCGCGAGCATAACCCTCATCAATATTCACATTTCCCGTCTCGATGGTGATCTTTCCGCCCTTCGGCATAGCGTCCCGGGCGTTCACTACGAGATTCATGATCACCTGTTCGAGTTGCCCCACGTCGGCCTCTATTTGTCCCAGATCGGGGGAAAGGACGGTCCTGAATTCGATGTCCTCTCCAATCATGCGTCCGAGCATCTTTTCCATATCCAGAACCGTCTGATTGAGATTGACGACCGTGGGTTGAAGGACCTGCTTACGGCTGAACGCCAGGAGCTGACGGGTGAGGGACGCGGCGCGTTCCCCTGCGTTCTTGATCTCATGAATCCCTTCCCGCACCGGATCGTCGTCCGGGATATCCTCGAGTATCAGCTCCGCATTTCCGATCACCGTGGTGAGAAGGTTGTTGAAATCATGGGCAATCCCCCCCGAGAGTCTTCCAATGGCCTCGAGCTTCTGAGACTGCCGGAGCTGCTGTTCCAGGCTCTTTCTTTCTGAAATATCATTGGCGATGCCCAGGACCACATTCCGTCCTCCTATCGTCAAAGGCGAAGTTCTTACCTCAACGAATACCTGCTTTCCATCCTTCCGATGGAGAATGAATTCATCCGGCTCTGTGGCCAAGCCCCGAACATTCTTCCGTAACAACTCGGCAGCCTTCCGGAGTTCTTCCGCAGAGAGAAGTCCCAGTTCCATGAAACTCTTGCCGATGAGTTCTTCCTTGCTATATCCGATCAGCCGCTCTGCGGCCCTGTTGCCGTCAATAAGCCTTCCCTCGAGATCGTGCAGGTAATACGCGTCCGGGGCGTATTCGAATAGGGTCTTGAAACGCTCCTCGCTTTCTTTCAGCGCGTCCTCGGACTTCTTTCTTTCGGTAACATCGGTGACAAAGGCCACGTTGCAGGGTATTCCCTCGATGAGGGTTCGTGTCGAGTTGAAATCGGCGAATATGATGCTCCCATCCTGTCTGAGACAGGGGACGTCCTGTGCTAATCCCTTCCCGTTCTTCGCGCCGGCTTCGAACCCGGAAATCACGCGGTCAAGATCGTTCTTGGTGTGAATGTCCTTGACGCTCATCCTTCTCAATTCGTCTTCCGTATACCCCAGCATCTTGCATATGGCCGGATTGGCATATTTGAGTTCCTTGGTTTCGATGTCCGCGATCAAAATGCCTTCCCCTGCGCCTTCGAACAGGGCTCTGTACCGAGCTTCCGAATAGCTCAGCTCCCGTACCACTGCGCTTCGTATTTCTTCCTGCTCGATATTGTAGAGGCCGAAGGCAATGTCATCCGCGACCTCTTCGAACAACCCCTGTTCCTCCTGATCGAAGGCGAATCTGCGGGGCACTGAAGCCGCGAGAACTCCATGGACCTTTCCATTGTGTTCGAGTCTGACGCAAAAACTCGCGTTTCCTTTGTAGGTGGGTGAAAGGGGGCAGTCCGGACACTCGATGGACGTGTCCGTGGTGATCGCAACCTCTTTTCGGTCCAAGGCCCGACGGACGCATCGAGGCGGTTGGCCTCGCTCCACCGATTCCTTTAATCGCCCGAAGTCCTCGCCTATCCCGGACTCCGCCCAACGCGCCGTCTTTCCGTATGAGTCCATAAGCCAGAGCCATGCGTTGTTGAAACCACGGGCTGTAACGAGATTCTCGCACGCTCCTTGAATCAGCCGGTCGGGGTCCTTCTCTTTGGTTATCAGTTGGTTCACTTTTCTGATGGCCCTGACGAGGGCGTTTAAATGCTTCTCCCGCTTTTCAGCCTGTTTCTGTTCCGTGATGTCCATGGAAAGGATGAAGATCCCTTCGGGAACGGGCTGGATACTCAAGCTAAACCACGCCATCGAGCCATCAGGGTAGGCGAATTCGTTCTCCAGGAAAACAGGAGTCCGTTCAACCATGCAGCGTTGCAGAGCGGCAAACGTGTTTGTAGGGGTAATGCCGGGATATACATCCATGATTCTGCGGCCGAGCAATTCCTCCTTTGTCCGGCGGCTTTGCCGGACGGTTTCCTCGTTCACATAGAGGTAGCGCCAGTCAAAGCCTATAATCTGGCAGCCTTCCAGCATGCTGTCGAGCGTGCTGCGATAACGTGCTTCACTCGCCCGCAGTGCCTCGGCCGCTTCGTATCTCTCCTCATAGAACCTGGCTTGCCGACGCCGCCAGACGTGGCCCATTCCGGCCCCCGTTCCGATGAGCAAGGAACCGACGAGAACAATTATTGTCCACAATCGTTCTCCCAGGGGCGCATATGTTTCCGACATATCCATGCGGGCGACCAGAAACCACGGAGAATCGGGTACTGCCCGTACGGCGACGACCACCGGCACTCCCAGGTAGTCTTTGCCTTCCACAATTCCTTCCTTCCCCAAAACAGCCTTAACGGCCGGCTGATCCTCATTGTTGTCCAAGGGAAATCTCAGGTTGAGGGCCGAATTTTCCCGGAACCTGAGTTCGTTCAGGAAAAGCACCTCCTCTCCTTCTTTCCGGACAAGCAGAGTTTCGGCGGTAGCGCTGTCCGAGGGCCAACTCTGAATCAGGGGGTAAAGATACGTTTTAGGATCGATCCGCAGGACGAGAGCACCCAAGGGAAACTCCCCGTCCCGTTCCTCAAGGATGGGAAGAATAACTTCGAGGAAAACGGGACCATCCGGTGAATGCCTATGAAAATCAAGCAAAGTCATTTTCCCGGAGCCTAAGACCTCGGACACATCACGGACAAGGTGAGGAACGGCGGATTCGGGCGATTCCGGATCCGACATGCGCACCAAACCCCGGGCGTCCAGCAATAACACCCGGTCGTACTCATGGGCGGACCGGACCTTGACGAGCCAAGTCTTCAATCTCCTGCTCGTATCAGCGTCTTGGGGGGCTTCGAGGTATCTCCTCACCAGACCCGAAAAGTTGTCGTTTCCGTAATAGACGGACGCATCCCCAAGCCTCTGCTTTCTCCACTCCACAAGATCCCTGACTTTCAGATCCGCAATGGCGGAAAGCTGTTTTTCCACCCCGGCTCGGTAGTGCTTTTCATATGTCCTGTAATAAAAGTACCCTGCCGCCACGATGCCGACCGTCAGGATCAAGAAAAACAGCCCAAGAAAATAGGAGAAAGGTCCATCTTCTCGGATCCCTTCTTTCTGTGACCGGTTGTGACAACCCGTGGATACCAGCAAAGCTGTTGCAAGCGCCAGGAAAGCCAGGCTGGTTGTCGCCGCCGGCGGGATAAAAGAACTTCCATAAAGTAACGGCGTCCCATAAAGATAGGCCAGAATGAGCGTGATGGACATCACCGCCAATAACCCGGCGGACCAGAAAGCGACCGCCTTCCGTGCGGTTTGGTTCAAAGACTTCGAAAGCAAGGACAGGAAGGAGAGACTGGAAAGCAGGAAGCAAAACGCGGTCAACGGCGACATATGTCCTACCGGCGCTCCGCCCACAGTGCCTGAAATCCCAATGCCCAGCTTTTCGATGCTTAGATAAATCTTGAGATAGGACAAGCAAAACAGCAACAGCGCCAACGCCGCCCCGGCCACGTTGACGGTCAGAGTGATCCGGCGTATTCCGCGGTTCATCGGCAAGTATGCACGTAGAAAGAGTGCGGAGCCGTAAAGAAAGAACAACAGGGCCGTGCTGGGCGCCATAGGTATTTTGTCCGACCCAAGGCTTGCCAGAAGCCCGGCCCCGAATATCAGACCCACAAAAGCCATCAAGCCGATGGCCGCCGCAGCCAAACCAAAGGCGCCGACCACAAGCCGGGAACGAACTGGTTGCTCTGCAAAGTCTTCTGTCATAGCACCCTCCGCCAGTCGTCTTATTCTTCCATTCTTTCAAAGTATGCATTCAGGGGTGTTTGGTTACCCTTCTTTAACCAAACTAAATTAACGCAATGAACGGAACTGATAAATTATATCAAGAAACATACCAGGTCGTCGAACCCCCATTCACATGTGGAGCGCCTCCCGAACAAAAGATAGGCACGAAAAGGACTTACAGAGATTTTCGATCTTGATGACGTTGAGTCGGGAACATCCGACAGGAGAAGCATTGCGCAGAAATTGAGCAGTCCCGGCGAAGGAGTTGCCCAGAAATTGAGCAACTCCGGGCTAAGCACTGGCCGGCTCGGTGTCGCGTATTCTAAACCGTGGGCAGGGGGACATCAGGTTAACCCATGCTTTCGTGTGTTCGTCAAGACCAGAGGGCAAACACATGCGGCCGGGTTGGAGTATGCCGGCGCCAACGCGCCCGGAGGGAATCAATAGAAGCTCGGCCGGGGATCAACCCTTGCCGTCATTGAAAGGCAGGATTTATTTAAGAACCGTGTCGATAATGAAACGACTTTCACACATAATGTTGAACATGTTGGGCACACGCTTCAACGAAGCAATCAATCCATCAATTGGCCTGAATATTCATGGGAAATGCGTTCCCCTCTATTGACCGCATAGCCGACCCCCGAGATACTCATTCCAAACTTCCGCGCCAAATCCGACATCGACATCCCCAATTCTCTCACAGCCCAATAACAGACCAGGCTCCTCGCCTTCACTTTCCGATCCTGGCGTCCCTTGGAAAAAACCTCATGAAGTTCCATTCCATACAGTCGGGCCGCCTTTTCTGCGATGCGGTTCAAGTCGTAGCCTAAGGCCTTCAATTCGTAACGCCGTTCGACCTTTTCCCCTGCTCCTGAAAGTATGGATTCGACAAAATCGGAATCCCCCAATATCCGTTGATCGCTCATTGTATGGCTCCGGCCTTCCGATCGAAGTCGTTTCACTTCCGACCAGCCGCCGAGACTGCGGATCAATCCGCCCCCCGCCAGATCCTCCCGACGGCCTTGCGGAAGCCCTTCCTTCATATAAAGTTGATAGGCCTTCCCGGCGGCATCGACCTCATCGCCAAACCAGCCCAGCACATAATCTACATTTTGCCACGGTCTTTCCCTATTCCCCGATAAAGCGCTGTGACCGCAATAGGGATACGTATTCAGCTCTTCAAGATCTGAGACCAGGCCCGCTCTGATGGGGTTCAGATGGACGTACCGAACCAACTCTTTCAAATACATGTTTTCCTGACACACGATCGATTTGAAGCGGTTTTGAAAAAGTTGTCCGTTTCGTTGGTGTCTCCTGTTAAAACCCAAAACATATCCGGTCAAAAGCCTCCTCATTAACTTGGACAATGGCGCGTTGCCGGTTCGGAACAGCAAATGAGCATGATTCGAGAGCAGCGCCCATCCTAAACAAGCTGTCCCCGTTTCCGGCAGCAGCGTACTCAGGCGGCCCAGGAAGTCTTCCCGGTCCGCTTCGTTCCAAAATATGTCTCGACGCTCTATCCCGCGGATCATAACGTGATGGAACACGCCGGGAGCGTCAAGGCGAGCCAATCTCGGCATAGGCGACTCTTGAACAGGTCTTTCGCTCGATCGGAATTGAATGGTTTAACAGCGTCCCATGGTTACCTGTTTGTGCCTGCCGCTTCGATCCGCAGCGGCAGGCGATTGAACACGTTCCTATTGAACTTGGTTTTTCAGTCCGGTAGGTTGCAGGAACCCATTTCTTAGGCTTCGACTTACGTCACACAAATAAGTTGAGTTGACGCTCGTTTCCTCCGGCCTGTTGATACGCGCCGTTCATCAGGCTCCCATACTCCAGGATCAGCCTGGATATTCCCGACCTGGCCTCATCGGCATCTACGACGCCGTCACCGTTTGCATCGAGAAAGGCAACTGAATCGTAGGAATCATCCTCTTCCGAGTCGCCCATTTCGCTTAGGAGACTCTTAGTTTCGCTTCCCATCGGGCCGCCGCCCATCATTCCCGGCGGGGGACCTTCGGGGCGTCCTGCTTCAAACTCTTCCTGGCTGACCAGGCCGTCACCGTCCGTATCCAGCTTGGAAACGATCTCATCGGCATCCACCGATTCACCCGTTTTTTGCGCCAGTTTTTCCGCCATTGAACTGATCTCGACCTTGTCCAACGAGCCGTCCCCATCCGAGTCCAGTTTTTCGAAAGGATTTCTCGTCCGGCTCCGCATGAGGGACATCTGTGAGTAATCCGATAAACCTTCTATTCCGCTTATCATGCGTATCACCTCCTTCCTATTTAGAATTTGTATTGTTATACTATAGCAAGCCTTGTGCCACGTCTCTATAGCCTTGATACATCGCTGTTTAGTCCAATAGGCTATGCTAATAATGTAGGTATTTTTTTCCTAAGATAGGCAAAATGTATATTGTACAATTTTGTTGAGCCACTTTACTACACTAATTAAGCCGTGTTATTTGTATACTATGATTAACTTAACGTGATCCATGTTAACTTAGGGACGCTGTTAAATAACTAACTATTAAGTTCACGTAATACTAATTTGATATACTACGGTAGGAACGATGTTAAATAATAGACTGAAGTTCCAATACCATTTCGTCCAAAAATCATGTCCGTCATGGGCCATCCTTCTCCTCCCCCGACCGTCCAGCCTTTCCCCATGATCGTCATTCCCAGCACCTTCGACGAATCCGTGGAGGGCATGATTCATTTCGCGATGGCCCAATCCAATCAACATTGGAAAACAAGTGAGGAGAAAATATGAAGAAACAATGGGGTCAGAGAGGAGATGAAAAGATCTTTTGGATAGGACTCGAAAACGGAGCGGAAACCATCCCTTGGAACGAGGGACGCTCTTTACTGCTTCAACGGTGGTATGCCTCGTGCCCGACCTTCCTGCCGCTATCCACTCCACACGCGGGGGGCCGTTCCCCTTCATTCATGCTCTTTTCTCTGAATGGTCGGATCCAGGTTACCCGGATACTCCACTATCCCGGACCTTAGGAAATGCAGGCGTTTTACCGTGCGATTACAGTGTTCCCTCTATAGACCCGTTCGAACGCCGTTGATAGCGTTTGGAGAATAAGTAACGCGTAAGGGTCTCCCCAGGGAAGGAAGGTCTGTCACCGTCCCTCACCCAGGAGTCCTTTGGATTCACGGAGATGAGATCATGAGCAGGGTAATTCGCATCCGTCGATGGGGCATTCTCAAAACAATCTTCTCAGCAGGGGCGCTGATCCTTTCGGCGCGCGCTTCGTTCAGAAAAGCGTCCGATGGAACGGCGGGAGAGGCTGAATGGCGGCCCGGCGTCTATCTGGGAATCGAGCCCACCGGTACGGTGATTATCGTCGCCCACCGCTCGGAGATGGGAACGGGGATTCGCACCGCATTGCCCATGGTCGTGGCCGATGAATTGGATGCCGACTGGAAGCGGGTCCGGATCGAGCAGGCCATCGGCGATGCAAAGTATGGCAGCCAGGATACCGACGGGTCGAGATCCATCCGCGATTTCTATGACGTCATGCGGAGGGCGGGAGCCACGGCGCGTCTCATGCTCGAACGCGCAGCAGCCGCCAAGTGGGCCGTTCCTGTCGAAGAATGCCGCGCGTCCAACCACCGCATCGTTCACCTCTCCGGCGACCGAAGTCTCGACTACGGCGAACTCGCGGAATCGGCGGCCGGGCTGCCGGCGCCCAAGACGGAGGAACTGCGATTCAAAACACCGGGCGAGTTCCGCTACATCGGCAAAGGAGTGCCCATCGTCGACATTACCGAGATCTGCACAGGCAAGGCCGAGTACGGCATCGACGCCCATTTGCCGGGCATGGTTTTCGCGTCGATCGAACGGCCCCCGGCCCTCGGCGGAAAACTGAAATCCTATGAAGACCGGGAGACACTCAAGATACCAGGGGTAAGACGGACGATCGTCATCGAAGAGGCCAAACCGCCCTACGCATTCAAGGCCCTGGGAGGGGTCGCGGTGATTGCGGACCGTACCTGGGCGGCCATCGAGGGGCGCAAGAAACTGACGGTCGAGTGGGAACCGGGCCCTAACGCGGGTTATGATTCGGAAGCCTACAGGGAATCCCTGCTCGAGACAGCGCGGAACCCACAAAGGGTGATACGCAACATCGGCGACGTGGAAGCCGAATTCTCGCGGGCTGAACGCATTCATGAGGCCGAATATTACGTGCCCCTTCTCGCCCACGCTCCCATGGAGCCCCCCGCGGCCGTGGCCGCGTACAAGGACGGTAAGGTCGAAGTTCGGGCGGCGACACAGAATCCGCAGGCCGTACAGAATGCGGTGGCCGCGGCCCTGAAGATTACGAAGGAAGACGTCACCTGCCACGTTACCCTCCTCGGCGGCGGGTTCGGACGAAAGTCGAAACCCGATTACGTGGTCGAGGCGGCCATGTTGTCGAAGCAGGTCGGGAAACCGGTTCAAGTAACCTGGACCCGGGAGGATGACATCCGGTTCGATTATTATAACGCCGTGGCGGGCATGTACCTCAAGGCGGCCCTTGGCCACAACGGCAAGCCGACGGCTTGGCTCCAACGATCGGTTTTCCCGCCCATTATGTCTCTCTTTGACGAAAACGAGGGTTACGGCGACCCGATGCACCTTGGCCAGGGCTTGACGGACCTGCCCTTCGATATTCCGAACCTTCGTGTCGAGAATGGGCCGGCGAAGGCCCACGTCCGGATCGGCTGGCTGCGGTCGGTGGCCAACATCTATCACGCGTTTTCCGTTCAGTCGTTCATCGATGAACTCGCCGCCGCCGCGGACCGTGACCGCGTCGACTACTTCTTGGAGGTTCTCGGCCGTCCCCGCACCATCGACTTCGAGGCGGAGAATACGACCTACGTGAACTATGGAAAGCCGCTCGACCAATATCCATGGGAGACGGGCCGTCTGCGGAACGTCATCGAAGTGGCGGCGGAGAAATCGGGGTGGGCGAAGCGCAAACCCGAAGAGGGGCGTTCGCTGGGCTTTGCCGCGCACCGGAGTTTCCTCACCTATGTGGCGGCTGTGGTCGACGTCCGGCTCGACGATCAAGGACGGATCTCAATTCCACGCGTGGATTTCGCGGTGGATGCGGGACGGGTGGTACACCCGGAGCTCACGCGGGCTCAGTTCGAGGGGGCGGCGGTGTTCGCCACGAGCATTGCCCTCATGGGTGAGATCACGGCGGCGAACGGGCAAATCCGGCAATCCAATTACGACGATTACCCGGTGGCGCGGATCAACGAAGCTCCCTTCGAGACGCATGTCCACCTTGTGCCGAGTAACGGCCTGCCGGCCGGAATCGGAGAACCGGGCGTCCCGCCCATTGCCCCGGCGATCTGCAACGCCCTCTTCGCCATAACGGGTAAGCGGATTCGACGGCTCCCGATCAAACACGGCAAGCTCATATAGATTGGAATAAAAGGAAGCGCCCATGGTTTCGATCAACGTCAACGGGAAAGAATACGAGGTGGATGCGCCTTCGAACACCCCCCTGCTATGGGTGCTCAGGGAGTACATCGGATTGAAAGGCGCCAAGTACGGCTGCGGCAAGTCGGTGTGCGGCGCCTGCACGGTTCATGTGAACGGCCGGGCCGTCCGCTCGTGCGTGACCCCGATATCCTCCGTCTCCGGCAAACGGATCGTCACCATCGAGGGGCTCTCGCCCGACGGCGCCCATCCGGTGCAGCAAGCCTGGATCGCCGAGAATGTTCCTCAGTGCGGCTACTGCCAGCCCGGACAAATCATGTCCGCCGCGGCTCTTCTCGCCGACAATCCGAAGCCGAACGATCTGGAGATAGACGAGGCCATGTCCGCCAACATCTGTCGATGCGGCACCTATGAACGCATCCGCCGGGCCATTCACCGCGCTGCGGAGATCATGGCAAATGGAAATCGGTCATGAAGCCCCGCCTGCAAGTCGGCCCTCGAACCTTGAAACCTGGGATTCGAATCGGATGAAAACCGGCAAAGTCCTCGCTCTACTCCATCGCCCGGTCTGCGCCAAGCGACAGAGCCCGTATACGGGCCGACGGGGATAGAGTCTTATCCGCCCGCCTTTTCTGAACTCAAGCCGCGTCCTCTGAGGTCCCCTCCCACGTATGCCTTCGACATTGTTGTCGAGCCTGAGGCGGCCATTGTCGAGACCATCCCGCATGCAAAACGGATAACCTATTGAAACCGTTATATTTGATGTTCCGGCATGCATCTTGATCTAGGATCGTGCAGGTTTTCAACCACACTTTGAAACAAGGAGATCGACACGATGAAAAGAACGATGATCAACATGGCAATGGCGGGAATAATGGCGGGGATCATGACCACAGCCGCTTGGGCGGGCAACGCGGGCGTCGATCGGACGCACCGTCGGGCCAGGGGAGCGACGGCTTATATGATGACCATCCCGGCCGGCGATCTGAGCGAAGCAGAAAGCGACACCATGCTCCACATGCGCCAGGAGGAAAAGCTGGCTCGGGATGTGTACACCGTGCTTTTTGAAGTTTGGGATCACTGGGCTTTCGATAAAATCTCCCAGAGCGAGCAGCGGCACATGGAATCCCTTCTGGCTCTGATGGAAAAATACGGCGTCGCGGACCCGGTTCCCGAGGACACGACGGGCGTTTTCGCCGATGCCGAATTCACGGCCCTCTATGACGAGAAGGTGTCCGGCGGTTCGACATCCCTGGTGGAAGCCCTGCGGGTCGGCGCAACCATTGAAGAGTTGGATATCGTGGACCTGCGGAACGCCATCGCTGAGACGGACGACAAGGACATCCTCATCGTCTATCAGAATCTGATGAAGGGCTCCCGAAATCATCTGCGAACGTTTGTCTATCAGCTTGCGGCCCAGGGTGAGATCTACGAACCCCAGCTCCTCTCTCCGGAGGATTTCGAGGCCATCGTGTCATCCCCGATGGAACGCGGTTTTGTGGACGAAGACGGCAACCCCGTATTCCGGGGTCGAGACCGACGGAACGGCGCAGGCGTGGGATCGGGCAGTGGCCCCATGGTCACTTCTCCGGACACTGCGCTTGAAGATCCATCCGGCGACACGTCGGCCCTGATTTCGGGCGACGCTCGATCGCTTCTGGCCCGCAGTGGCAAAGGCAGAGGCGGTCATGGCCCCGGCGACGGCTCCGGCAACGGCGGGAACGGTCCGAAGGACGGCTCGGGCAACGGCAGGAGGACCGGCGCCTGCATCAACGCATAATTCGATCCCATAAGGCTGGTCGCGGCGGTGCAACCTCCGCCGCGGCCGCTCTTTTTGCGCCGGAGGAGCATATTCAGCCGAGATCCGCGCCGGATGTCAGGGGATGCGGCGCGCCCGATTCTCTTCCCCGGAGTACAAAGTCATTGACATGAAAGAGCCGATGGTGTTTTTCGAAAAGCAAGAACACGCGGGCGAAACGGGCCGGGTCGGGAAAGATCGGGGGAACTCTGACATCCGTGACAAGATACTGGATGATTTTGGTGCTTCTTCTGTCGGTCGGGGCTCAGGCCGCCGACTGGGAAACGGTGGCGGAACTGGCTGTGGGCTTTGACGACAACGTGGCCCAGTCTCCGACCGGCAAGGGATCAGGCTTCTCCATGTACGGTTTGGACACGGCGGCTCATCTGCCCATGGGCGCGAATCGATTGCTCCTTTCCGGTTTTCTGTATGGACGGTATCAACAGTATTGGGCTGCGGAGGACAACTACCTGGTGGGCGCCGGGACGGAACTGGCCGTACCGCTCATCGATGGAATTCTGACCCCTGAGCTTGCCGTGGACGGTAGACTTGTCAGGGACGGGGAGCAACCGGACGAAGACAGAGATGAATATGGCGTTGAAGGCCGTCTGCGATGGTTTGCAGGGGGCAGGCTGACGGTGCTGCTGCTGCAGTCTTGGACTCGGCAGTTCTATGATGAAACGGAATGCGAAGGGCCGGGATGCTCGCGCGGAATGATCGGGGGCGGACGTTTCGGTTTCAGGCGCTTGGACCGGCAGGATGACCTCTGGATTACAGAGATGGCATTGAGCTTCCCTTTTACTCCGTCCTGGGTGGCAGGACTATCCGCCACATACTCCCGCAATTCATCCACCATCATGATAGAATCTTTTGAAGCACACGGACTTTCCCTGGGAATCACCTGGATGCCCTCGGCGGTATGGGAACTCACGGCGGGCTCGGGGTTGTGGACGGCGGATTACGATCACGATAGGTATATCGGTGCTCGCACGGACCGCCTGCTCACCGCCGACGCGGGCATTTCGTGGATTCATCGTTCCTGGGAGCTGTTTTTTAACGTGCATTGGGAATACAATGATTCATCATGGGAATCGGAAACCTATCACAACACAGTAACGGGCTGCGGCGTACTCTGGCATTTTTGATCCCGATCCTTGCTCTGTCCGCCTTAAACAACGGCGGTTTCCTTTTTGCAGAGGAGGTCATGGTAGGCCGAGTCCTTTCAATGGATCGGGATGCAGTGGAACTGGTTGTGGCGCCGAGCGGCGGCTATGAATCGACGGACGATATCAAAAAACCGCGCGAAATCCGTGTGCGCTACCCTGTTGAGAGCATGCCTCCACGGCTCAAGGTCGGGGACGTGATCCGGATCTGGGGAGATTTTTCCACGGCGGATAACCTTCAGTTCAAGGCCACCCACGTGGGTTATGGCGCCGGCGGCCGGGATCCCACCGGAGTTCGGTCCCGAATACACCGGGGATACGGCGCGGGAGGGGGGCGAGACGGCGGGACCCGGGGGGCCGGACGGGGCCACAGGGGAGGGCCATGAGAGGCGTCACGCCCTTGAGATCGGTGTGGAAAGCAAACGTGGCGGTGATCGCATTCCTGATCCTGTTCACCCTTTCCTATTACTACTGGCAGTTTCGCCAGGCTTCGCAAGCTTTTTCCAGCCATGTGCAGGACCATGTGGAAATGGTGGCCGGCGCGATCCGGATGAATGCCGACCGGGCCCTGCTCTCCCGTGAGATCATCGAAGAAATCTTAACCACTTTTCTGGGCAATTCGGCCCGGTTTGTGGACTATTTGGACGGTGTCGAGCCGTTTTCCAATGACGAGCTGACGGCTTTCTCATGGGAAGTCGGGCTGACCGGCATCCGCGTGGATCGCAGGACCGGGATTTCAGAGGGGCCTCCGGGCTGGTCTCCGAGCGACACGGATGGATGCGCCGATACACGATTGCGCCATTTGACCGCCGATCACCTGTATGTGCTGAGCGTCCCCAAAGGTAACGGGACAGGCTGCATCCACGTCGCCCTCGAGGATCGCCGCATCTCGGAACTGGAGAACCGCATCGGCCTGGACGCCTTGATCGAAGGTATATCCGACCTGGTGGGCGTCCGGTTCATCCATTTTGAACCGGCGGATCCTGACAGCCCCAAGGAAAAGGAAGCGCCCAACGAGGCGGTCGAAATCACTTTCGAGGGCGCGGGAGACGCCCGGGTGGCCCGTGCTCGCCTGCCCTTGGGGCGCAACATGCTGGTGGTAGGGGTGTCCGCGGGCAGTTTTTCCCGGCGTATACGACAGCTTCGCCAGGAATTCATCGCCTTCACGGCCATCATCCTGGCCCTTGGGGCGTTCTTCTCATGGTTGCTGAACCGTTTCGAGAAAGCACATATCCGGGAAGTTCAGCGGTTCGAGCAGCGCCTGGCCCGTGAAAAAGAAGACGCGGCCTTGGGACGGGCCTCCGCCGCCATCACCCATGAAATTCGCAACCCCTTGAACGCCATCAGCATGGGCCTGCAGCGCCTTCGGATCGAGGCGGCCGAGCTGACGCCTCAGCACCTGACCTTGCTGGATTCGTTAGGCCAGGCCGTCCGGCGCACGGACACCATTGTAGCCGAACTCAAGCGCTACGCCCGCCCACTGGCCCCGCGCCGCCGCCCCGTGGATATACATCGGCTCGTGGGCCAGATCCTTACCCTTTACCGGGAAGCCTGCGCCAAGAGCGGAATCTCGGTTTCCCGGCGGACCGACGACGCCGGAACCATTGAAGCGGATCCGGATCTATTGGCCGAAGTGTTCGAAAACCTGCTCAAGAACGCCATCGAGGCCCAGCCCGAAGGAGGGGATCTCCATATAACTGCGTGGCGTACGCAAGGGGGGGTGACCGTTCGTCTCGAAAACGGCGGCTTCAATTTGAAGCCCGAGGAGGCCGAGGCGATCCTGGCGCCGTATTTCACCACAAAGGCACGAGGGTCGGGTTTGGGTCTTTCCATCGCAGCCCGGATCGTCCAGGCGCATCAGGGCCGTATAGGAGTGACGGTTCCCGAACCCCACAGGCTCCGCGTGGAAGTGTTTCTGCCATCGACGGGTGGAAAGCCGGAGGAACCGGCAGGGGTGTCGAAATCCAAACAAAAGGCAGGATGATGCGCATACTTATCGTGGATGACGAGGCCCTGCAGCGGGAACTGCTCAAAGGGTTTCTGGAAAACCAGGGATACGCGGTATCGACCGCCGAGGACGGCCCGTCGGCCTTGAAACGCCTCCGGGAAACGCCGTTTCAACTTGTGCTCATGGACCACCGCATGCCCGGCATGAGCGGCGACGCCGTGCTGTGGGAGATGAAGGCCATGGATCCGCTTGTGCGGAGCATCATGATCACGGCTCACGGTTCGGTGGACACGGCCGTTTCGGTGATGAAGCTGGGCGCCGACGACTTTCTCGAGAAGCCGGTGGACCTTCTGGACCTGCTCGAACGGATCCGACGCATCGAAGAAGCCCTCGTCATTGCGGAGGAAGCCGCGGTTGTGTCCGATACGGCGGAGGCCGCACCGCTGCCCGTTCAAGTCATTGGCGACAGCCCGAGCATGCGGGAGGTTCTTTCCCTGGTCAGCCGCATCGCGCCCACTCCGTGGACCGTTCTCATAACCGGAGAGAGCGGCACGGGAAAGGAACTGATCGCCCGCCTGGTCCATCTCCTGAGTCCGCGCCGGGATCATCCTTTCGTCGAGGTCAATTGCGCCGCCATTCCGGAAGCCCTGTTCGAATCCGAACTGTTCGGGCACGAGAAAGGCGCTTTCACTGGAGCGGCGGCGCGCCGCAAAGGTCGTTTCGAGCTGGCCGACCAGGGCACGCTCTTTCTGGACGAGGTGGGAGAGCTTTCCGTGGCGCTCCAAGCTAAGCTGCTCCGGACCCTCCAGGAGGGCCGCATCACCCGCGTGGGAAGCGAAACGGATCTGGCCGTGGATGTTCGCGTGCTGGCCGCCACCAATCGGGATCTCAAGCAGATGGTCGCCGAAGGGCATTTCCGGGAGGATCTGTTCTATAGGCTCAACGTACTGGAAATCAAGGTTCCGCCCCTCAGGCAACGGCGGGAGGACATCCCGGCCCTGACGGCGTTTTTCCTCCAGCGCTGCGGCACGCGGCCCCTGACTTTCCATCCCGACGCAATGACCACCTTAGTCAAGTACGCTTTCCCCGGGAATGTACGGGAACTCGAGCACATGATCCAGCGGGTGGCGACCCTGTTCCGGGGCGCCGTGATTCGCCCCTCGGATCTGCCCCCCGAGGTGCGGTTCCATCCGGCCGACGAAAAAGGCTCCCTCCAGGATCGTCTGGACTGCGTCGAGCGGGAGATGCTGGTCACGGCCCTGGAGACTCACGACTGGATCCAGACCCGAGCAGCCGGGGCTTTGGGAATCAGCGAGCGGGTCCTGCGCTATAAGATGAAGAAGTTTGATATTCGGAAGGGATAAGGTTCAGGCTCGGCGGGAAGCTGACCTCCGCACCTCGAAACGACGGCCGAGTTTGCATCGCATTAGGCGTTTCTTCACTTGAACTGTTCTTGGTCTCTCAAGTACATTAATAAGGATTGTCATCCTGAGAAACAGGCCAAACAACACTATTGGGTGTTGTTGAACAGGACCAGGCTCATGATCCATGTAAGAAACAGAAAACGCAAATAACCCCTTAAGAAAGCACGCTGAAATTACGATATAACATAAAGCGATAGAACGAAGCCATAGAATCTCATTGGAAAACAATCGGATGGAGTCCGTACCCACATCACCCACCCGGAATGCCTGAAAGAACGCCGACTCGAGATCGATCGACGCACCCACGGGAAAATGGAGCATCCAACATGAATCAAGGTGGGGAAAACGCATTTCCCCGATGGATAAAATTCGCTCTGGCTGGAACGATGTTGGCTTTCATTGCCGGAGGCATTTGGTTTTTCAAAGCTCAGCAGGGTCACCAGCGAAAAGAGGTGGAAGCGCGCCTCTGGTCCATCGCGCGGCTAAAAAGCGGACAGATTTCAGAGTGGCGGGCGGAAAGGCTGGCCGACGCCGCTATTCTTATGGAACGGCAAGGGCTCGTTGAATCGGTCCGGCGATTCCTTTCCTTGCCCACGGATGAGGAAGCGTCTGAAATCTCAAGGCGTTTTCGCACCATCAAAGAGCACTATCGCTTCAGGGATGTCCTTCTGGTGGATCTTGCGAAGCGGGTCCGACTGAGCCTGGATCCGAAGATGATGGATCTGCACCGGGGATACGCTTCCACCCTGGATTCGGCGATGGCCGAACATAGCCCCCTGTGGACGCCTTTCCATGTCGATCCCGACTATCCGTCTCCTCAT
>JACQYL010000072.1 GCA_016208165.1 Deltaproteobacteria bacterium | reverse complement strand
CTCCGCCTTGAGCTGGTACAAGGGCGCCGCCCTCCCCATCGTTCAAATCGAGGAACCCAACGAGATCCAGACCAAGGTATTGACCGCCCTTGGATATACAATAAAAGACGGTTCGGTTCTACAACTACAAAGCTGATTTATCACGTAATTCCAACTAATTGAGAACTGTTTTCTTCACTAACTCTGAAAGTCCTGTCTGAAATCCACTCTACGGGCGTTCGGGTCGATACGAAGACTCCCGGCCTCCAAGACGTGCTCGGGAGGTGGAGGACCCTTTCCCCGGCGCAAGCAGGCATTGATCCGGGCGGCCGGCTCCAGGTAGTCAAATGGTTTGACCACATAATCGTCCGCGCCGCTTTCGAGGCAGAGGACCTTGTCCGAGACCGTGTCCTTCGCCGTCAGCATGACGATGGGCGCCTGGGATTGTTTTTGGATGATGCGACAGATCTGAACGCCGTCCAGATCGGGCAACATAATATCCAGGATCACCAGATCGGGTCCGTTCCGTTTGACGGCCGACAAGGCATCCTTGCCGGTAGAGGCAACGGAGACCGCGAAACCGTCCAGTTCAAGGTTGTCCTTTGTGATCTGCAGGATGTCCAGGTCGTCGTCCACCACAAGGACTTTGGTGGGACTCATGAAGGGCCTCCTTTGGGAAGCGTGAAACAGAAACGGCATCCGGCCTCGCCGGTGCTCTCGACCCAGATCTTCCCACCGTGCGCCTCCACCAGGCCTTTACAAGCAGCCAGTCCGACGCCGAAGGTCCCTTTCTTCCCCAAAGCACCGCCCTTGTGTGAAGGAGCCTGCCAGTATTTCTCGAAAATGACCTCTCTGAACTCGGGCGCGATTCCCGGGCCGTGATCCCGGACCGACACTTCCGCGTAGGAATCGTTGTTGACAAGCTTTACCGGCACGGGCTTGTTACCGGTTGCGGAAAAAACATTTACAGATTCTTTACGCTGATTTACTATTATTTTACGGTTCCCGAGGTTATGATGCAAGTTAGTGTATATTCAATGTGTGGCGAGTTCCACCCGAATTTGTCCAAGGGGGGCGCATGAAACCTTACATGAAGACGATCCTTTTCATCTGTATCGGCATCATATTAGCCTTTCCTTTGTTCAGTCTCTCCTACTACACCCTGGTCCGCACGTCCTCTCCTCAGTTTTGCACCTTGTGCCACGAGATCCAGCCTGCATACAACGCCTGGAAGACATCGACTCACGCGAACAATGGTCAGGGTTTCGTGGCGGTATGCATGGACTGTCACCTGCCGGCGCCGGAAGACACGTACCAGTTTTTTTATGCCAAGACCATGCACGGCATAAAAGACATCTTTGTGCATTTTACGGAAGATACCTATGACAGAGAGAAAAACAGGAAGATCGCTTACGCGACCGTAAAAAACGACCAGTGCATGAAATGTCACCAGAATCTCCTGTACATACCCAACAAACGGGGGGCGATGCTGGCCCACAGGACGGTGGTCTATGCCAAGCCCGGCGAAGAAAAAAGCTGCTTCAACTGCCACAGGAACCTGGTTCATACCCCCCGCGCGTACTACAATTACAAGCAATATCAAATGGAATACCGAGGCCTGGGACTCTGAGTCCTCGGCTGTAAACCATATTGGATGTATCACTACAGGGAGGCTCGGGATGAGAAAGCTGTTGGGATTCGGGATTTTGTTGGCGATGTTGGGAATCTTTTGGATGCCGGCCGCCTTCGATGCTCGCGCGGAAACGGCTGCAAACCAACCCAAAATGAAAGAGTTCAGGATCGAGCGCAGCATGCCCAAAGAGGCGGTTGCCTGCATCGGGTGTCACAAAAAGGAGCATCCCGGTCTGTTTACGGACTGGGCTCAAAGCCGGCATGCAGCCGCGAACATTACCTGTTTTGACTGCCACAAGGCGGAGGAGTTCGATCCCGACGTCAGCAAGGAGCATTATAAGCAGTATGAAAGATCGGATACGGCTTTCGGAACGCGGGAATATAAGGTTCCCGTGGCCGCCGTGGTGACGCCCAAGGACTGCTCGCGCTGTCATCCGGACGAGGCCGCCCAGTACCAACGCAGCAAGCATGCGAATACACAGGAAGTGATCTGGCAGATCGACCCGTGGCTCATGAACGGCATGAACAGCGATTTCGAACGGGCTTCGGGCTGTTTTCACTGTCACGGCACGATCTTGAAGATGAAAGACGGCAAGATGGATTTGGATACGTGGCCCAATGTGGGCGTGGGCCGGATCAATTTTGACGGCAGCCGGGGCAGTTGCACCAGTTGTCACACGCGGCACCGGTTTTCGGTCATGGAAGCCAGAAAGCCGGAAGCTTGCGGCCAGTGCCATCTCGGCCCGGATCATCCGCAGATTGAAATCTACATGGAGTCCAAACACGGTGACATCTATACGGCTCATGGGGACGACTACAACTGGAATTCGGCGCCGGGAACGTGGACGGCCGGTGTGGATTTCAGGGGTCCCACCTGCGCCGCCTGTCACATGTCCGGCTCGGGAACCGTGCTCACTTCGCATGACGTAACGGAACGGCTTGCCTGGGAGATTCAGGCGCCGTTGACCATACGCCCCTCGGATTTCAAACCCTTTCCGGCGAACACGGATTGGCAAAAAGAGCGGGATAAGATGAAAGAGGTGTGCATGCAATGCCACGGAAAGACTTGGGTGGACGGTCATTTCTCCAAGCTGGACAAGGTTGTGGAGGAATACAATGAAGTCTATTTCAAGCCCGCGAAGGCCTTGTTGGACCAGTTATATGTGAAGGGCCTTTTGGACAAGACGAAATTCTTCGACGAGGAACTCGAAGTGGAATGTAGCCAAAGATTTCCCCAACGCCACGGGCAATAGCCAACGCCCGCCGGAGACGCTTCCCGTAAAGGAATAGTATCGGTATAGTCCTTCCCACCCGCTCGTCCTAGTAGAAGGCCTCGTTTCCCGAAAGGGGACCGAGGCCTTTTCTTGAGCGTGCGCAGAGTATGGCTTGTGTGTGGTTATATTTGCGCTTACAATGATACATAATAGCGTTCGTAGCATGCGCGACCGGTTTGTCCCGAGTGTGGATGAGCTGTTTTCCCGTCATGAAGCGATTGTAAACATCAAGGATGTCCCATGTTCGAAGAAAAAAGATATGAACCGGAAGCTCCTGGAGAAGAAAAAGCGGGGGAATGCAAGGTCCGTGAAGCAGTCGCGGATGAATACCGCGGCGCCATACCTGAAATCGTCCACGAAATCGTGGGATCCTGCAACAGCGGGGTCTGTTTCGATCACGTAGGGCCCGAGCCGATCCCTTCCCGGCAATCCGTCATCGAGATCCTTCATCTGGTCCAACGCATTCTGTACCCAGGTTATTTCACGTCGACGAGAATCGATCCCGTGAACCTCGAGTATTATCTGGGTCAGGAAGTGACCACGCTTTTCGAGCGGCTGTCGGAACAGATCATTCTGGCCATCCGACACGATTGCCTCAGGTATGAGCAGCCCTGCACGTACTGCTCGAACAGAGGCCGGGAGTCGGCGTTGGATTTTCTGAGGCGGCTCCCTGACATACGAAGGCTGCTGGCAAAAGACGTGCAGGCCGCCTACGAGGGGGATCCGGCAACTCAAAGGTACGACGAGATTATTTACAGCTATCCGGGCATGTTCGCCATATCCGTTTATCGCATGGCCCATGCTCTGCTCGAACACGGCGTTCCCCTGTTGCCGCGCATCATGACGGAATACGCACACAGCCTTACCGGGATTGACATTCATCCCGGCGCTCAAATCGGAGAGAGTTTTTTTATCGACCACGGGACCGGGGTGGTCATCGGAGAGACTACCATGATCGGCGATCGCGTTCGTATTTACCAGGGAGTGACCTTGGGGGCTCTGTCGCTCCCCAAAGGAGCGGGCGCCTTGTATCGGAATCGGAAACGGCATCCCACCATCGAGGATGACGTGATCATCTATTCCGGAGCCACTATTTTGGGGGGAGATACCGTGATCGGAGCCCGGAGTGTCGTCGGCGGAAACGTCTGGATAACGGAAAGCATTCCCCCCGACACCAAAGTCATATTGAGACCTCCGGAACTGATCTACAAAGGGTCGGCCACGGCGGAATCGCAGGCCGGACCGTCTGGAGAATAAAGCATGAAAAGCATCTACTCGGACGTATGCAAAGCGGTCGGTCGTACTCCTTTGGTACGGCTCAATACCATTACACGCGGCATGGACGTGACGATTCTGGCCAAGCTCGAGTATTCAAATCCATTGGGCAGCGTGAAAGACCGTATCGGAGTGGCCATGATCGAAGCAGGGATCGCCCAGGGCAAGATCGGGGAAGATACACTCATCGTTGAACCCACCAGCGGCAATACCGGTATTGCGCGGGCATTCGTATGCGCGGTCAAGGGGCTGCGCCTGGTTCTAACGATGCCCGAAACCATGAGTCTGGAGCGGCGAAAACTGCTGGGACATCTCGGAGCGGACCTGATTCTGACGCCCGGAGCCGAAGGCATGAAAGGCGCCATCGCCAAGGCCCGGGAGGTCTTGGCGAACGAGAGTAATGCCTATATGCCCAATCAGTTTGAAAACCCGGCCAATCCTGAAATCCATCGAAAAACGACGGCGGAAGAAATATGGCAGGATACCGGCGGGGAGGTGGATCTATTCGTGGGCGGCGTCGGCACCGGGGGCACCATCACGGGTGTTGCCGAGGTGATTAAGGCCCGGAAGCCGGGCTTCAAGGCCGTGGCGGTTGAGCCCATCCATTCGCCGGTGCTTTCCGGCGGTCAGCCCGGTCCCCACAAAATACAGGGTATTGGCGCGGGCTTTGTACCCAAGGTGCTGAACACAAGCATTCTAGACGAGGTGGTTACCGTCTCGAACGATCAGGCTTTCGAAACGGCCAGGGACCTGGCCAAAATCGAAGGACTTCTGTGCGGCATATCTTCCGGGGCGGCCGTCGCCGCTGCTCTGGAATTGGCCCGACGGCCCGAAAACAAGGGGAAACGGCTGGTCACAGTATTGCCCAGCACCGGGGAGCGGTATTTGAGTACGGAGCTTTTCCAGGCCTAGCCGGAACCTCGGCTCGTTTTGAAAGGCGGACACCGTGGGGCGTATTGCAATACGTCCCTGCTTTGTGCCTCCTGAATGACCGTTTTGCTCGCGCGGCCCCGGGTTAAGCGGGTTGGTCGCGGTTCGAACAGGCCGGTTCACGCGGGCTGTTCCGAAAGCGCGTTCAGCGCCTCCCTCGCCAATCGGCTGACTCGCGTGGCAATGGGCCGATGTTCGGGAGCAATGATGATTTCGGCATGGTCTGCAAGCAGGGCCTCGAGCTTGTTTCGGGCGCCGCGGAAACCCAACACGCCTAACGACCATGCGGCTAGCCCGCGCACCGCTGGATCGGTTGATTCCAGGTAGGGTAGGAGGTGGGGGCCGGCCGCGCGGAACAGGTCGGGCCGCACTTGACCCGCCCGTGCAACAGCCCAGACGGCCCCTCGCTGCAGTGCCTCGAGTTCCAGGAAATTGCCGTCTTCTCTCAGGTAAGAGATGAGGATCGGCGCGAACTCTCGAGCCAGTCCTTCGTGGCGAGCCATGATCTCGCCCATGGCCTCGGGCGCCCCCCAGCCGATGCCGCCGGACTCATCGTTCAAGCTCCACATGAAGCGGCGCATGATGACCCGGGCGGATTCCATGTCTTCTTGGGCCAGATGTGCGACCACGGCGCCGACGCTGAGCACGGCGCGCCAACGTGTTTCTTCGTCTCCGGAGTAGAGCGCTAAAATCAGCGGATTGATGATCTTTCGGGCGGGCAGCTCGATCAGTTGACACAGGATCGAGTCGACATCGCCGGCGCTCAGCAGCCCGGCTACTCGTTTCCTCAGAGCCCGGCCTGTCCTTTCAGGGGCTTCCACTCATTTCTCCCGCCGAAGCCTGAGCTGGACCGCGGTTCACTGACGTCACGTCGAAGGATTCGAGGTGAAAGGCGTTCTCTTTGAAATACCGGTCGCCGCTCTTGGGCAGGCCTCGATACGGACCGCTTCCAAGTCCCCTTATTTCGCGGCCTGGACTACCTGCCTGCCGAATTCGAAGGCTTCGGCCAACATTTTCGGCTTCTGGACCGCATCTTCTTTGGCGTCCAGTCCTCTCATCAACAAACTGCCCTCGTAACTCATGTCCAGAGCGTCATAAAAGTACTTGGCCGTGAGTTCCATACCGTCGAACAGCTGTTTTCCTCTGCTGGCCCCCACCCCGATCAAATAGCCCCGCCCTCTGTCGTAGGTTTTTCTCTGCTCGGGCGATTTCTCGATCCTGCGTTTGGACCACATGGCCTGGCAGCGATCGATGAGGGCCTTGAGCTGAGCGGGAACACCGTAAAAGAAAACAGGCGCAGCCATGATCACGGCGTCCGCGGTCAAAAGCTCGGCGTAGACGCGGTCCATGTCGTCCCGAATCACACAGGCGCCGGTTTCATCGCATCCACCGCACTCGAGGCAACCCCCTATGTTCAGTTTTCTGGCAAACAGTTTGGATACTTCAGCACCCAGGGATTGAGCCCCTTCGAGCGCTTTATCCAAAAGGACGTCGCTGTTTCCATTCTTTCGAGGACTTCCGTAAATACCAACCACTTTCATTACGAGGAATCTCCGTTGCGGCATGGGACGTTAGATTCAATGATGCGTCGCATTACCTGTCAGTACCGGGTACTTCTCCCCGTCAGGCGATTTTTTCCGATGTTGCTTTCATCTCGAATGGCGTTCCGCCGGCAGGGCATCGGAATATTCCGTCCATCGGATCGCTCATCGGCTTTCCTTCGAATCCCGATCGGAACAGCGATTTCGGCCGGCTTCAGATTCAATCGGAGATCCGAGCCAGCAGGGCCTTGCCGATTTTCGCCCCGAATTCAAAGCAGGACTCGAGTCCTTCCGAACCGGGGACAAAATGAATATTCAGACCGGGTTCCACCAGTTTCATTTTCGCGGCATCGAGTTCCGCCTCGATCAGTTTGACGGCCTCCCCGCTCCATCCATACGAGCCGAAGGCGGCTCCGATTTTATTCTGAGGACGCAGGCCCTTCATATAGGCGAGAAAGTCGGCCACCGTGGGGAAAAGTCCGTTGTTGAGCGTCGGAGAACCAACGATGACCGCGCCTGCTTCGTGAATCTCGGTAATGATGTCGCTTCGGTGACAGGCGCGCAGCCTCATGGGCACTGTCTTGATGCCTTTTTCCACAAGCCCTTCCACTATGGCTTCGGCCATCATGCGCGTGCTTTCCCACATGCTGTCGAATACCACCACCGCCTTTTTCTTTGGCTTCTGCAGACTCCACTCGACATACTTGTTAATAATCTTTTCGGGGTCCTGCCTCCAGATGACTCCGTGATCGGGACATATCGTGTTCAGTTCGAGTCCCAGGTCCGTGACCTTTTCCACGAGCTTCAAAATCAGAGGAGCGTAAGGGGTCAGGATGTTGGCAAAATATTTCAAAGCGTGCGGCATGATGGCATCGCCGACTTCATCGTCAAATCTTTCCGGACCGGCGTAGTGCTGCCCGAAAGCGTCACTCGAAAACAGAAGCTTATCTTCATTCACATAAGTGAACATACTGTCGGGCCAATGCAGCATTCGAGTTTCCAGAAACGTCAGGGTGCGCTTTCCGATCTTCAAGGTCCCGCCGGTTTCGACCGGTTGGAAGTTCCAGTCCTTGTGAAAGTGGAGCTGCAAATTCTTGTGACCCATTTTGGAGCAGTACAAAGGCTTGTCAGCGCCGATGGCGTCCAGTACGTGGGGCATGGCCCCCGTATGGTCCGGTTCCGTGTGATTGCTGATGAGAATGTCGATCTTTTTCGGATCCACAATCTGACGAACGCGGTCCAGCATATCCCGCACGAACGGCTTCTTAACGACATCGATCAACGTGACCTTTTCATCCATGACGAGATACGCGTTGTAGGTCGTACCTTGATACGTCGAGTACCCATGGAAGTCCCTCACATTCCAATCAATCGCTCCAACCCAGTATATGTTCTCAGCGATCTTGAAAGGTCTCATGGTTCCGCCTCCCTTCCCTTGGCTTTATCATGCCATCAATCGTCTTCGGACTCGTTGACATCACTGTTTGCCGGCTATTTTCGATCGAGGAGGGGCAAGGTGATGATCATTTGGGTTCCCTTGCCTTCCGCGCTCTTGGCCAGGATCTTTCCATGGTGGTCTTCCACGATCCTCTTCGAAATCGCCAATCCAAGCCCGCTGCCGTGTTTCTTCGTTGTTACAAAAGGAGAGAAAAGCTTGTCGAGAAGCTCCTCCGAAACGCCCGGCCCTTCATCCGACACGGTGATAACCACGGAGTCGTCCGTTGACCGGGATTGGACGGTTATCTTCCCTCCGTGCGTCATTGCTTCGGAGGAGTTTTGTATCAGGTTTAAGAAGACCTGGGTGAGTTTGTCCTTGTCGCCTTGAACCAGTACGGGCTCCTCGCCCGTTTCATATTCGATGGTAACGCGCTTCTCGGAGCAGCCGGGGTTGCTGAGATGAATGACATCGGCCAGCAATTGCCGGATATCCACCGGGCGAAAATCCTGTGCGCCCGGATGGTATAATTCCCTCAACTCGGCCAGCAATTTTTCCAGGCGAGAAGTCTCGCGACAAATGATCTCCAATTTTTTTGCGCTGGCGTCGTCGGTTGCTTTTCGAGCCAGCTGTTGCGCGAATCCTCCGATGGAAATGAGGGGATTCTTGATCTCGTGCGTAATCTCGGCCACGACCTGGCCCAAAGCAGCGAGTCGTTCGTTTTTCAGAAGCTGCTCTTGAAGTGCTTTTCGTTCAGTGAGATCTTGCAGGATGGCCGTAAAATACGATTTACCATGGATTTCCGAAACGGAAAATGAAATGGAAGCCGGGAACTGCTCGCCGTTCTTTCGAGAAACCATGAGCTCGCTCGCGTGTCCGATTCGAACAGCCTGCTTACTTTCGAGGTAACGCGTTACTGCGCGGCGATGTCGCACCGAGCAGTCGGACGAGAGGATCAGGTTCAAATCCCGGCCCACCACTTCATCCCGGCTGTAACCGAACAGCTTTTCCGCAGCCCGATTGAAAAAGAGCACTCGATGATCTTCGTCGATCGTGACAAACGCTTCGTTTGTATTCTCGACCGCTTCTTCTATGAGGATCGACCTTTCCGGCTCCATTTCCCGATTATTTTGTGCACTCATATCCGGCTCTTCCTCCAAGACGAACAATCAGCCATGAGCTGTTGCGTTCCAACACGAACTGGACCCGTCGAGATCCACCTTAACCATATCAGGGGTGCAAGGAAAGTCCAAGCCGTTTCAAAACTTCAGCCGCACGATCTCGGGCGCCGGGCAATGCTGAAAAAGGTTTCGGGAAGGAACCAGAGGAAAACGTGGTAACCGTTTCCCTCTATCGAACGAACGATACCCGTTTCCAAAGCCGAAAACTATCGTCTCAACTGCCTGAGTTTCAGCGCCAACTTCTTGATGTGTTGGCGCTCCTCGTTGATCAGGTCCATTACCTTCAGGCGCGCCTGACGATCCTCGACGGCTTCTTCCAGGGAAAGAAAGAAGATGATGGAATCCTTCTCGAACTGGATGGCCATATTCAAGGCGTCCTCGGTGCTCTTCACGTGTTCGAGGTATTTTTCAGATACGCCCGCCTTCCCGAATACGTGCAAATCGGCCATCATCTGAAGATATTGCACCATTTGGTCATTCGGATCCCACACCGTTTCGGCTTTGGCCGATTCAGGCAGGGCAGCCTTGAGAGACTCGAACTGTTTCTTGTGCGCCCTTTCTTCTCCGGCCAGAAATCGGAATATGTCCTTGACTTCCGGCTCCTCCACTTTTTCCTGTGCTAGCTCGTAAAACACGAGGCCGTTTTCCTCGACGTCAATGGCCATCTGAAGGATCTCATTCGCGTTGAAGGCATAGATCATCGGCATCCTCCTCCTCTCTCAGGCAGATCATAACTCTAACGTTGGTCGCATTCCTCTTCCGGGCTCACATGGATCCGGAGGTTTGCCTACGCCGGACTCAAACCACTTCGTAGCCGGCTCTTTTAACCGCCGCCTTGATGGCGGAGTCGTCAACGGACGCCGCTTTCTCGAAGCTGGCTTCCCCCTTCTCGAGGTTCACCGAAACATCACTCAGTCCCTTAATTTCATTCAGGGCTTTTGTAACCGCAGCCACACAGTGTTTACATGACATTCCCTTGATCTCAATCGTTTTCATGGTATATCTCCTTATGACTCGAACTGGTCGTTCGTATTCCGACGGCTCACCCCAACATCGGAACATCGATTACCGGGCTTTAAAGCCCGAAACATCCTGATTGAAGCGTTCAGGTTCCTCTGTTTTCCAACCTCCACATACAGCGAATCGGACCCGGCCGATTCGTCCAAATCCCGCTCGTCATCCGCCCCACGGCATTCGAGAGTACATGTCGCTTAATTTGTCCCGATACTTTCTGAAAAAAATCTCGTGGCTTTTTTCCCATCGGGACAACATTTCAAGGGCTTGCTTCGCTTTGCCCGCCGTCTGAGACGCCATTTTTTCATAGAACTCACTGAGGTCCTTCTCTATCAACCATGCCGTATTAAATACGGTAACGTCGGGGACCATGGAGCCCTCGATACATTGCTCAAGAAACTCCGATTCAGAGCGATCGTCAAAGAAGTCGGTTTCCTTGATAGCCACTTCCTTCATATCGGGAATTTCGACCTCGTCCTTTTCTTTCAGGTTTTCGAGTATCCGGCTGATGAAGTCAATGTGACGCTGTTCTTCCTTTATCAGCTTCCTGAATGCATCAATAGCCGACCCAATCCCCATGCGATCGATGGAGGTCCGGAAGAAACTCATCCCTGTTTTCTCCTGATTGAGCGCGTACTCGAAAATCTTGATCAGGTTCTCCTTTGATGACATTTGACTCTCCTTTCGAACTTGCAGGGACGCAATATAACGATCACACGCATTCTCTTCTCGCTTTCAATGAGATCTCGTTCTTCCCTCTACGTATCACGGCAATCCTGCCCGCACAACAAGGGAATCGACCCACCCCACCGTCCGCACTTGTCGCCTGAAGGACGCTCCAGCTTGTTTATCTCCGTATGCTTTATTTAACCACGGATTTTCGGGAATAAAGAGGCAGACATACACCGGCCGGCCCGGAAACTTCCTCTTTGCACCATTCCTTATCCAAGCACGTTTTCCAGGGAATCCACGTCCATAACGGGAGTCTTGCACGCATATTGTTCGCAGACGTAGGCCGTAGGACGGCCCTCGATCGGACGCAGAGGCTCGACAAACGGCGACAAATCGATCAGCTCGTCGCCATGTTTCCCTCCCTCCCGGAGGAGCAGGACCTTGTTCGGAAGAAAGCGGGCATGAATCTTCTCGATCATGCGCATCGTCATTTCCGAGACCGGATCCCCGGCTATGACGATTTCCCGGCTCGGTCCGATCATAAAGTCCAGTGCGTTCATAAACTGTGTGTGCGCCATGGGCGCTTCCGCCAGTTCGGAAGAAAAGGCCTTGATCGCTTCGTCCGCCTTCTGTTCCAGATCCACCCTGCCGGTCATTCGTCCGAGTCGCATTAGATTGAGCACGCCCACCGAGTTGCACGAAGGCACGGCGCCATCGTATAGTTCCTTAGTCCGGGCGATCAACTTCTCATTTTCTTTTCCCGTGAAGAAGAATCCCTTTCCCGAATCGTCCCAGAACAAGTCCAACATGCGATCGTTCAGGGCGACCGCGTGTTTGAGAAATCGGACCTCAAACGTGGCCTCGTAAAGCTCGATCAGTCCCCATATCAGGAAAGCGTAATCGTCCGCGAACCCGGCGTGCGCCGCCTCGCCCTCCCTGAATCGTCTGATCAGAGCACCGTCGGATGAGCGAAGCCTATTAAGAATAAAATCCGCGGCATTGGCGGCCGCCGATATGTATGCGGGTTCTCTCAGAGCCTGGTACGCCTTGGCCATTGAAGCGATCATCATGCCATTCCAAGAGGCGATGATCTTGTCGTCCTTGAGCGGATGGACCCGCTTTTCTCGAACTTCGAACAGACGCGCCCTGGATGCATCAAGTGCGTTCACGAGTTGGGAGCGTTCCATGTTCATACGCCTGGCCAAGACGTCCGCGCCGTGAGTAACGTGGGGAATGCTGTATCCCTCCTCGAAATTGCCTCCAGCCTGGATATTATAGAAATCGCAGAACAGGTCGCCTGCTTCTTTTCCAAGGAGTCGGATGAGCTCTTCAGGCTTCCAGACGTAAAACAGACCCTCCTTGCCCTCGCTGTCCGCGTCTTCCGCCGAGTAGAAGCCTCCTTCCGGAGCCGTCATGTCGCGCAGAACATACGTGCAAATTTCGCGGGCCGTTCTTGCAAACCGCTCTTCGCCAAAAGCCTGATACGCTTCCACATAGGCCATGAGCAACAGGGCCTGATCGTACAGCATTTTTTCGAAGTGGGGGACCAGCCATCGTTCGTCCACCGAGTATCTGTGAAACCCGAAGCCGATCTGGTCGAAGATGCCCCCGTTCCTCATCGCGTCAAGGGTCTCGATCACCATTTTTCCGGCAACAGGGTCATTGCGTCGAGTGTGCCATCGGATCAGAAACGTCAGCTGATGAGGAGAAGGGAATTTAGGCGCCGAACCAAAGCCGCCGTATTTAGGATCGAAATTGCGGGACAGATAACTATATGCTTTTTGAAGCGTATTGACATCGAGCGTGCGCGGGGGTGAAGAGCGTTCGGAAGAGGACTGAAGCGCGCGGGTAATCTCGTTGCCAAGCCGGAAGATACGCTCTCGATCGTTTTTCCACAGATCGGAGATCTGGCCCAGTATGTCCATCAAGCCGGGCATGCCCATGCGCCCTTTCTTGGGGAAGTAGGTTCCGGCAAAAAAAGGTTTGGCGTCCGGAGTCATGATGATGGTGAGGGGCCATCCGCCGCTCTTGGTCAAGGCCTGACAAACGGACATGTAGATCTGATCGATGTCCGGTCTTTCTTCCCTGTCCACTTTGATCGACACAAAGGATCCGTTGAGAACTCGAGCCGCCTCCTCGTCCTCGAAGGATTCGTGAGCCATCACATGGCACCAGTGGCAGGTAGCGTATCCGATGGAAAGAAAAATTGGCTTGTCTTCCAGTTTCGCCTTGCTGAAGGCTTCTTCATTCCACGGATACCAATCCACCGGATTATCCGCATGCTGGAGCAGATAAGGGCTTTTTTCGCCCGCCAAATGATTCCTAAACCCTCCACCCCCAAGCTTGCTTTCACTCATATCGACCCCTTTTGCGGTGGCGCCGGAAGCAATGGCGAATCCCAGCACACCGGATACTCTGTGGATTAAAACCTCGGCCGTCCCAATCGGGCGCAACTAAAACGGCTCATCATTGACCGCAGAAAAGAAGAAGGATCGGATCTTAAGGGCGGAAGTCATTACTTCTGCGGGCGGATCTTTGGCGAGATACGGGCTCTGAAAACGCATTTGACGTGCGTCCGGGAGCAACCATTCTCTCGGATGCCTTGAAGCACACCCGTGGGTTCTCTCCCGGACGGCACTATGAATGCAGATCGTACCTAAAAAGAGCTTCTACTCTTTTTCGAACTGATCTTTACTGGCTCCGCAAACAGGACATGTCCAATCATCCGGAAGGTCTTTGAACTTGGTCCCTTTGGGAACCCCGTTATCGGGATCACCGGCCTCCGGGTCATAGACATAGCCGCAAACCTGACAAACATATCGATCCATAGACGTCGACTCCTCTCTAGATTCTATCGGGCGCTTGACATCCCGCCCTCCGCATTCAGCGTGCACTTGGTGAAATCGATCGGGGCGCCACAGCCTCTGCATATGTGCTTCTTATCAAACTCGTCTGAAAAGATTTCCGCTTCCCTGCCGCAGTTCGGACAATTACAGACAAAAGATTGCAGATGTTTGACTCGCTCGAATCCCGGACAATGTTGCGGTGTTGTCATGATAAATCCTCCTCTAGTGAAAAGTTGATTCGCGGGAACGGTCCGGTGACCCGTCACGCTTCCATCTTTTTGGCGACCTGGCGTCCATAATCCTGAGCCATATTCGAAACAGATTCCTTTCAGGATTCGTTCGGCACCTCTTCTATTTTCCCTTTATGCTTTTCCCCGCACATGGGACAAACAATGTCGATTTCTTCCTCTTTTCCGATGAACTTCTCTCGAAGCTTTTCCGGCCCTAAGAACGAGATGTCGCCGCACGCGCAGGCAGGACACTCTGCTCGAACTCGATATTTTCTCTTGGACACGAATCCCTCCTTGTTCGTTTATCGATCCCGACTTGTTCCACGCCAGGGACTACAGCTTCGGAAAGAGGGGAAGTCTCTCGTTTCCGCTTCCGTCCCTGAACCGCATGCCTTCCGTTTGGTTTCAACTCAGACTCGCGGCCTGGCGCCGATTGAAACAGGTGGTCAAAAGGCCGCCGTCCCTAGCGTATCCTATTTTCAGGTATGCCTGGGACCAACTCGTTGATTCTTTTCGGATCCATCCAATCAGGAGGGATTTCCCAGCCTGGGATCCGAACCCGTATCCCCACATTCGGGAATATAGCAGGTTACATCGACGAACTCGCATTTTTCATCGCAGCTCGGGCACTGCTTCGGGGGCTCGGCAGCGTTCAGAGTATACCCGCATTTCGTACATTTCCAGGTAGTCTCAGTCACTTACTGTCTCCTCTTTATGGCTAGGCGCCCCGAGGCGTGCTTTCCCGGATCCGGGAGAAGGGCTTCGGGAGTTCGATTTCACGTCCAGCCAGTCCACCAATCGCTGAATGTTCTTGGTCATGAACCATCGGCCGTTTTCAAAAACACCGTAATCGGCGCCCATCATGGCGGAAGCGAAACGGACCGAATTGGCGTAAAAAAGCCATTGCGACGACCAGTCTTTCTCGATCCCCTCGTTGAACATGGAATCGTTCTGCGCCATTCCCTTGGCCACTCCGGTGTCCCAGGCTTTGATCATGATCTTGGTTGCGGTTTTGGTCAGCTCGTTGCTGGTCTCGATGGCATGATCGAGTCGTTTGTAATGGCCCGCAACCCAACCCGCGCTGTGGCAACCGAGGCAGACCCTTTGCATGGTTTCCCGTCGTTTTTGTTGTTCGGCTGCGTCGATCAGGTACCCGGAGGCCGGCTCTCCGGTGAATTCGGTCGGCAAAGGCAGGCCCGCCATATTGCGTATCACCGTAGTATCCGGGGATTTGGGCTCGGGGTGCGCGTAGATGAGACCGAACAAGCGCCATGCCTTTCGATCGGTCATCCTATGTGTACGTTCGCCTAACACTTCGCCCTCTTCGCTCACGGTGAGACTGACATGGCAGACGGCGCAGGTGGGCGAAGCAAAGTCTTTGCCGAGCACCCAGGGCACGGACCGGAAATCCCAGTCCTTGTTAAGGGCATCAAAGATGTTCCCGTGCCTGCTCACGGAATAGACCTTGTAAACCGGCACATCGGGACCTTCATGACACTTCTGACAGGCGTAGGGTTTCCGCGCCAGCTCTATGGAAAACTGATGCCTCGAATGGCAGGGAGTACACGCACCGATGCTGCCGTCCGGGTTGATTCTTCCCACACCTACGTTGGGCCAACCGGACAACACGGGGAGGTCCATTTCTCCTTGAACCGTGTCCAAGGTCTTCAATCCAGTCATTTTTACCACTGTTCCGTGGCAAACCAAACACGAGTCGTCTTGAGTTTCGGCGTCCGGGGAGATCGTCTTCGTCCCGGCGCCATCATAGGATACCACGGAGTTAATGTCTTGGGACAGTTCGTGGAAGACGGTATTGTTCATCAGGTTTCCATAGGCGTGGGACATGATGTTCTGCCCGTACTGTTCTTCTTCCACGGGATGGCAAATGGCGCAATCCTTTGGCGTTACCACCGTGTGTATGACGTAACCGTTGTGGCGATAGCTGTCCTGGTGCTGCTTAGAGTTCGCGGTGTGACACTCGGCGCAACCGATGACAACTCCGTAAACGCTTTCCGGCACCGTATCGGCGGACATACGTTTCTCCATATTCGGCTTCCGCACAGCCTCCGAGGGGGCGAGAAGGGCGTGCCTGCTTCGTTTCCAATCCGAAACGATTCCGGGGGTGGAAGTGGCATGGCAGGACAAGCAATCTGCGCTGGCGGCGCTGATCTCTTTGTCCGCGCCAAGACCGCGCCCAGCGAAAAGAAATAACAAGGCAAAGGCGATCGACAGGTTCCTCATGAAGCTCATCCTTCCTTTGCAGCTTATCTCTTTTCCTCTTTGGTGGAGCCCGGTCCGGCAAGAGGACGGAAACTCTTCTTGCCGGCTCCACAGATCGGACAGATATCGTCCTCCGGAAGGTCCTCGAACCGGACCCCTTTCGGGATCTTCTTCTTCCTGACCCCCTTATCCGGATCGTAGATGAACCCGCAATTCACCGTTTGGCATTGATACATTTCTTCAGGCTTGGCCATGGCAATCTCCTGGGCGAGCATCTAAGGCGCTGACGGGGGCTTCGAGCTCACGGTAACCTGTGCAAGACGAGCAGCCTCCCAAGCCGCGACCTGCACGAATGCTTTTCCTGCTCTAATAAAAGGAGACACCACACCCTTTACAAAGCGCTGGCAAAAGCAGGAAGCAGATCTTTACCGGACAACGCTTCCCCTGGTTTCCGTCGTAGCGGGAACCAGGGGAAGTATTACAATCAAGCGGGTCAGCCGTAAACGAACGGCTTTCCGAGGGTGCAGCGCAGAACGGCTCGAACGTCAAACGGCCGGTTTGATGCGGCGTTTCCCTCCGGCCGGGTAGGCTGAATGGAGTTCCCATCCGATCTGCCCGTTCAGCGCTTCCCGTACTCCCTCGCTGAGCATGTTCATTCCGCCTTCCACAATCCGTGGAGATTGCAGTATTCGCGCGCGGTCACCCCTGCGGGATTTATGCAGAAGGTAGCCTCCGGAGCTGTTCCAGGCTCGAGGAAGTGTCGATACGCGTTGTTCTTGCCGTCCACCACCTCGATCCACTCGATGTAGTGCTTCTCCTCCATCGGATGTGCAACGCTGCCTACCTTAACCTTGACGCCGTCTTTCACTTGTTCGATTACCGGAACATGTTTCTCTTTGGCCGCATCCACAGTGTTCGCCTTGAATAACTTCATGGGTTGGCCACAGCACACGAGTTCACCATCGCCGGCATGAACTACTTCAACAATGTTACCACAGACTTCGCATTTGTAGATGGCCAGTTTCTCAGGCATTTCTTACCTCCTCGCTGGTATTGCGTCACTGAACATGGTTGGTTGCATCTTCCAAAATTCGCACGGGTTGAACCGACAGCAGACATGAGCTTGAGATAGATACATAGCCACGAAATCCGCCTAATTCAATGGCGTATTCAAGATGCGTTGAACGCTTCGGGTTTGAAATCGTGTTTATGCGATCTTTCTGACGGCATTTAGCACGGCTTCGTAATCCGGCTCCTGGCTGGTCTCTTTGACCAATTGGACATAGCGGACTACGCCCGCCCGATCAACGACAAAAATGCTTCTCGCCAGCAGCCTCGGCTCCTTCATCAGCACTCCATAGGTCTTGCCGAACGCAGCCTCCCGGTGGTCGGACAGTGTAGTCACGTTCTCCACCCCGGCGGCTCCACACCACCGTTTCTGGGCAAAGGGCAAGTCCACGCTAACGGTCAGAATGACGACGTCCGGGCCGAGTTTGGGGGCTTCCTGATTGAACCTGCGGGTCTCCATGTCACACACCGGAGTGTCCAAGGAAGGAACAGAGCTGATGATGACTACTTTCCCTCGATACGTGGAGAACTTCACGGGCTTGAGATCGTTGCCGATGACCTCGAAATCCGGAGCCGGATCCCCCACACGAATTTCTTTGCCGACCAGGGTTACAGGATTTCCACGAATCGTTACAATGCCCGTTCTTTCTTCCATCTTATACCCTCCTGTCATGTCCCGTCATGGTCCGTGCTCTTGCCATGGCCGCGCTTCAAACGATCGCTCTTATCGCCGCCCGGCTCGGATCATTCCGGTAGCTCCGGTTTTTCGTTTTATTCCTACCGCCTGATACCAGGTCTCACCAGTTTTCGCCCAACAGCTCATAATACGCTTGAGGATGCTCGCAGGCCGGGCACATGGCGGGTGCTTCCAATCCTTCGTGCAAGTATCCGCAGTTCCGGCAGCGCCAGACAACCTTTTGGGGTTTCTTGAACACGGCTCCGTTCGTCATGTTGGCCAGCAGACCGAGATACCTCTTTTCGTGCTGCTTTTCCGCAACGGAAACAAATTCGTAGAGTTTGGCGATCGTTTCGAATCCCTCTTGCCGGGCGACTTTGGCATAACCGGGGTACAGCTCGGTCCACTCGAATTGCTCTCCGGCCGCCGCTTCTTTGAGATTTTCGCCGGTCGCTCCAAGTACTCCCGCAGGAAAATTCCATTGAACCTGAACTTCTCCACCCTGCAACTGCTTGAAGAAGCGCTTGGCATGTTCTTTCTCCTGGTTTGCCGTTTCTTCGAATATAAAGGAAATCTGATCGTATCCTTCCTTACGGGCCTGGCCGGCGAAGTACGTGTAGCGGTTGCGAGCCTGTGACTCGCCGGCAAACGATGTGAGCACATTCTTCTCAGTCTGACTTCCTTTGAGTGTGGGCATTTCACTCCCCCCTGTACAGATCAGTAAGACGTCGATTCCACATGACCATCCCCCACGGGAAAACGTTGGATCCCATGGACAAGCTACACTCGATTAAAGCCGGATCGATGTTTAAGAAAAGAGATGTATTAGTTCAACACTAGGGTGCATGACGGCCCCTGTCAAGGGTGGCGAAGGAATTCCTTCCGCCTGAAGCAGATACGCCAAGGGGCCTCGGCCTTCGATGGGAAACGCGGGTAGGATCGCTCGCAGATCCTGGCGCTTTGGGTATCGATCAAACCGGATGCATAACGGCTCGCCTCCGTTCTGTCGCCTCCGTTCTTGACGCCGCGGCAGCGGGAAAACTAAAATGAAATCCGGTGATGAGTTCGGAAACGATCTGGTTTCAAAAGAACCGGCTGAAAGGGTGGGAGCTATCCCAGTTCAAATGCGTTTTACAACCAGTGCGGTGACGGGACGGGTAAGGGCCCGGAAGCATTCCTTAAATCCGATCATGACGATATGGAGCTTTGAAGCTATTGTTTCTGCTCGCCTCTCTGGATCGAATTCCTAAGGGCGAACATGTTGCAACGGAAGCAACAGACTTTCCAGCCACGGAAGAGCGAAAAAGGTTTTTTGGGTGCTTGACAGGTAGCAAGTAATCATATATTCTTGTAACCATATTTACAGTTGTTCAGTAAGAACGCCAAACCCGCCGGGAGGTGGGGACGGAAAGCCACGGGTCTTGAACAGACAGCCGGGTTGCCTGAATAAGGTCACCCGGCTTTTTTTCTTTGGACTCTCGGAGATTTCCATCGTCGGCATCGAGAATAGCGATTCCGAGCGCGGCCGACACGGAGGGAAAACGGTGATGAACACAGCTCAAGAACGGTGCAAAGATGGCTTCACGGTAGTGGAACTTATGTTCGTGGTCGCCATCGTCGGAATCCTGGCTTCCCTTGCGGTTCCGAGATACCTCAACTATCGCTCGCTGGCGTACTGTGCGAAAATCGAATCCGCCGTTCACAACTATGTTACCTCCCAGGAGGCCTACTTCACCGTGAAGGATACCTATGCCGGCGGCGAAGACGAGCTGACTTCAACAGGCTACCGGGGAACATATCAGGTATCCGTTACGGGCGATCCGGTAACCACGATCGTCGGCGTCGACACAAACGGCCACTGCGCGAAGGGCTCTCTGAAGTTCACCAGCCTGGGCGGTTATATCTGGAGTAACTAGCCGCCGCGGCGACTTCCTGCCGGGAGGTAGGTTTCGGGCTTCTGCATCGGCGTTGCGTGCTTTTACGCGATCCATAGGAAAGTCGGGGAACCTCGAAGGTCGAAAGGGCGCCGAGGAAGGCGTGTTCGAGCGGACGTCCGGGAGTCTTTTTCAGCCGGATACACCGAAACCGGGATATAGTTTCTTAGCGCATTCCGGGCAAATACTGTGGGTAAAGTCCGCCTCGGAATGGTCCTTAATATACGACTCGATCTTGTTCCAGTATCCTTTGTCGTCTCTGATCTTCTTGCATACGGAACAAATGGGTAAAAGACCGCTCAACGTTCTGACTTTGGCCAAGGCCTCTCTTAATTCATTAATGAGTTTTTCTTTTTCCTCTTCCGCGCGCTTGCGCTCGGTGAGGTCACGCGAAACGCCCAATATCCCTACGAGAGATCCGGATGAATCCCTTATCGGCTTCGCGATGTTTTCCATCCATATAACAGACCCATCCTTGTGGGACGGCATCTTCATTTTCGCGCAATAGCTCTTCCTGAAATCGTGCCAGAATCCGTTGAATGGATTCCGGCGTAATCATCTCCTCCAACGATTGTCTTACCCTTTCTTCCGGCGTGAATCCGAGGATGGCTTCGACAGAGGGACTTACGTATGTCGTATTCAAATTCAAATCGAGGGTCCAGACAATATCCGCTATGTTTTCGCTGATGAATCTGAATTTTTCCTCCCTTTCGCGCAGCGACTCTTCGGTTTGCTTGCGCTTGGTAATATTGTGGACCGTTCCTATCGCTTCTATTGCAGTCCCTCGGCCGTCAAAGACGATGCGGGCTTTTTCATGAACCCAGAGTTCTTCCTGCCTCGAGATGATGCGGTGTTCGATATCGAAGACAGCCCCCTTTAACGCCGCATTCCATGCGGATTCCACCAGGGTTCGATCGTCCGGATGCACCCGCTCCAGAACGGTTTCTATGTTTAGAGGGGTGCGGTTAGGGATGCCGAATATCCGGTAGGCCTCGTCACTACCGGTCAGGACATCGTGCATAATGTCGAGATGCCAGCTCCCCACGCCGGCCACGGCCTGAGCCTGTTTGAGGTTGAGCTCGCTCTCCTTGAGAGCGTCCTCCAACCTCTTTTGATCGGAATAGTCGGATACGATCTCAATGGCGCCGGCGATCCGTCCCTGTTCGTCAAAATAGGGATAGGCGCGGTTCAACCGCCAGATGACGTTCCCATCCTTGTCGATCGATTTCATGATCGCTTGATGACTGCGACCGTCCGTCATGGTCTTGATAACGGGACATTCCTCACAGATCACGTCCCTTTGTTTATAAAACCGATAACACGGGTCGGTGAACATTTCAGGCCGGTCCCCGAAGAGGTCCTTGGCAACCGGATTGCCCCACAACGTTTTCATCTCGCTCGAAATGATCAACACTGTGTCCTGGACGGCGTCAAGGATATTGGCCTGGAACCGAAGCTTTTTTTCAGCCTCCCGCTGAAGTCTCAATAACCGCTGGTTCTCGAGGGCCACTTCTGCGCCCGTCGAAAGCTCATCTCCCAGGACAAGAGCCGTAATCTTTTCGTTTCCATGACCACTCACGCCGGCATCGTTGACCCCTTGTTCTCCAAATGAATAAAAACCGAGGATGGGAATTTCTGGGAGTAAGGACCGGATGGCTGAAATTTCTTCAGACGATCTTTCTCTCAGAATATGTCTGCGCAAGGCGCACGAGAAAACAAGGGCCACGGCCGGTCGCTGAATCTGCCCGCGCAGGAGGGCATTTCGCACTGTCTCCCGCGCCGCTTCGATCAACTGCTCGGGCCGCGCCTCCATGATCGTAATAGTGCTGTTTTCAGGCACCGGCTGGCTGAAACGCACGCCCCCTTCGGGAGTGAAAAAGCTGGCCACATTGATGTGATATTGATCCAGCATGTCCGGCATTCCGACAGGCCGGGAGGACGTCAGAGTCAGGTGCTTGTCTCTCAAGCCGTCAACATCGCTTTCCAGCATTTTCGCGTACAGGTCAGCCGCGCGGCAGCCGTCCAATTCCAAAATCGTATGGCCCTTGACTTTCGTTGCCACCGCCCGTTTGTCCGAAGGCGAAAAGCCGTGGCCCATCGACATGCCGAACCGGAGGCTGGTTTCGAAAACCGCTACCAGCAGGCTGTCCGCATGCGCCTCGATGTTATGCAGGACAAAATTGGCTTCCATGTTCCAATCGTCGGCCGCACTGCCGCCGAAAAAAGGAATCCGGCCGGCCGACAGTCGCTTGAGCTCTTCCAGCGTTTCGAAACTGCGGGAATCGGCATGGCGGGTGTTTCCGGGTGAAAAGAGTATGCCGAAAATCGACTTGCCCTTGCGCGTCATTTCCGCCCAAATTTCGCTGTCGTTGCCTGAGAAATAGGGTCGGATCTCGGTCGAGCCGATGGCCTGTTCCACCGCCTTTCGCCATCCGGCGGAAACATGTTTCCCGAGCCCCAGTCGCACTCGAAGATTCGCTGAAGCCAAGGCGGTTACAACCACGCTCCCGTGTAAAGACCCGTTACAGATTTCGCCGGCGGTGGTGGCTCCAAATACGGGGACATGGCCCATGATATGATGGATTCCCCCAAGCAATTCAGGCAGATGGTAACGAACCGACGCAAAAACGAGCACCGCGGATAGGGGGTGCGAGGTGATCCCTTCGGCTGCTTTGAGGGCGGCCTCCGCACCGACGGAGAAAGAATCCTTTCCCTCCGCCGCGCCGTATCCCACCTCAATCTGTTTCATACTTTCTTCCGTTGGTGTCGAGCCGGCATCATGCGATGAGCATCGGACAGGTTATTCGACCCCAAAAAACCGACATGGAGCCTGTGAAAGTCGCTCTCCTCAGACGCACACCTTCAGGAGTCAACTGCGTAGAAAGAGTACCATACATGGAGGGCTTTGTGGCATACTATTTTGCATCAGGTTGCAACGTGTACTGATCAAACACGCTGACGGCAACGATCGAGCCGGTGGTACGAAATCCGTCGTATTTGGGAGATTTCTAAACATCCTTGAGCAAATCAGAGGCCTGCAAAAATCCTTCTGATGATGAAGAGGGGGTTCTGAACACAAAAACCCACGTAATCAGTACATCCGAAATGGATTACCTCATTTCTTGCTCTATTTGCCTGCAACTATCGACAAATAGATCGTTGTCTTTTTCGGAACAGATGGTCATACGAAGGAAATTTCTGCCTTGCAGTCCGCTGACGCGGTTCAGGTTTGCGGTGAGAAACCCTCTTTTGGCCAATGCCTGCCAAAGCTCCGCGGCTTCCAACCGCGAGTTGCGAATCATGTGTCAGGGCGTGGAGGGTGTGGGAGCTCAGAATGTTCCTGATTTCCATGGCGTCCTCGAGAATCAAGGTTTGCGTAACAGGTAAAAGCTACGTCGTTTTCCGTCCAAGGTGTCCGAGAATAATTGGTCGGCGACCATGCCTCTGTTATTTATGTATTCTAGAAATATGGGCCGAGTGTTCATTCGCCAGGCCAGGGCCTGGTCCTGATCTTCCGCCTGCACACGGCGCACGTCGCCGACGATTTCCACCAGCAAGGCGTCGGCTTCGGGCATGCACTCCCGGGAGGCCGTTGGAAAGCGGTCCAAGGCATCGCGCAAGGATGCCGATTCCCGGTCCCGAGTCCGTGCATCTTCAATATCCATTTCGAGGAGAAAACGATCCTGGGGCATGCCGCGGTGGAGCCCCGAATCCAGGTGATAGTAATCCGTCTTGTATTGAACGCAGCGTCCGCCCAACTTGTTCAGATAAAGATGGGCGTTGCGGGATTCCAACGGCTCGAAGGTAAAGTAAACCCTCCGGATGCCGCTTTGCCGATACAATTCAGGTATGCGCCCGATACCCAACCGGTGCGGGGACGATCCGACGTCAGGACGCGCAACGTGATCGGGGACATGGTGTCCTTGGGCGGCAAGCCTCCAACGACGGCCTGCAACTTGATGACGTCTTCCAATTCGTCGGGTCGACTCAACTCTCTGATCTCAAAATCCATTCTTGCTCTCCTTGCTTTTCAAAAAGCCGACGATGGTTCCCCTGACCTGCTTCGGCTCGATAATCCCGGTCAGGAAGCCGCGATCCAGCAGACTAAAGGGACCCGCCCGCAAAGCCGGCCAATTCCATAGTATTGCCTCCCGACGCCTTTCTTGCCCATCATCAGCTCGATTTGAGAACCCTGAAATGCGGTCCGGCCGGAGGTATAGAGCTCCGGGGCGTCATGAAGAAAGACAACGGGGCAGGCCGACGATTCGGCCTGTATCAGGGCTTCGATATAGCGGGACAACGATAACGACAAATCGGCATGTTCGGGCAGGGGGTCGGGATCGGCGGCAATCACCATCACGCGGCGGCCTCCTATGTCGGCTGAACCTGTGAAGTAGGCCAGACTCATTTCCCCGGGATGTTCTTCCAGGGCGCCCGGATCACAGAGCGTATGCAGCCGCCGGGTCAAAGTGGGTCCCATTATTGTACCTTTCCCGCATCTGGGCCATCGATAGGTTGATCGGCCGTCCGAAATCAGCCGCCGTGCGCGTACATCACCCCGAGCTTTTGCCTTTTCGTCGCGCGTGGGTCGTCTCGTTCGGACGAGACAGGGCGTTTCCTATATATCGTCATTAAAGCGATATGCTTAAGGCTTATCCAGCGGAATGTGTCAATGGGAATGAGACACCGGTTTCCAGAAATTAGACTCTCTCACCACTGCTCGACGGCTCGTTGATCCACGCGGCCTTCGGCAATTCAGGCGGCTGTGGCGCCTTTTCCGGATTTTCCTTGACAAATAGTTATATTATGGCTACTTTGTAACTAATTATCAAAAGCTGTTGTTTTCATTTACTAATTCTTGGTGTCCCAGGTGTGAGAAGAAATGCCGGACGACAGTAGAACGGTCAGCAAATCCAAGCGCCCTTCCGCCGGCAAAACACGCGGAAAGGTCAAGCTGGAGGCGTATGGCATGGAGATGGTGGAGAAGGAAGTCAGGTCATGCGGCGTCAGCGGCCGGATATATCTGCCCAAAGACTGGGTGGGCCGGCATGTCAAAATCATTCGATTGGATTAGGAACGGCGCAGCCAATGGCTTCCGACTCTATTGCACATCCTTCATGGATCGTCGGCTGTTGCGACTAGGATCCGCAATGCCTTTTGATCCTTAAGCCGTTTCCTGCATTTTACTGGAATGACGATAGGATAGGGAGTCCATCGATTTCGAGCAGATTCTCGAGGGACGGGGACGCCCGCTTTGCGCCGAAGTGTCACGGCCGGGTGTGAGGCGGATGATCAGCCATATCCTTTTTCCGGCATTCAAGGCGGCGAGGACGACCATATAGCAAATCGAGTGTAAAGGGTAAGAACATGAGATACGCAGAGACAGGGTTTAATCTGGAAATTGATCTATCCCGAGGAAACATTGAGAGGGCGCCCACTGACCCGAGATTGACCGAGCTGCTTCTGGGGGGTCTGGGCACCAACGCCAAGATATTGTGGGATAGGGTTCCCCCTGAAGTTGAACCCTTTTCTTCTGAAAATCTACTCATATTCGGCACCGGTCTTCTGTGCGGAACACCTGCCGTCGGCTGTAATCGCACCATCCTTTCCACCATTTCTCCCCAGACTCAGTTAATGGCCTATTCCATGATGGGGGGATTCTGGGCGCCGGAATTGAAGTATGCCGGTTATGACAAAGTGATCGTTCGCGGCAAGTCCCCCAGCCTGGTCTATTTGTGGATCAACAACGACAAAGTGGAAATACGTGACGCCGCTCATTTGCACGGTAAGGGCGCTGTGGAAACCGCAAAACTGATTCGGCAGGAGTTAAAGGAGCCTAAGGCCCAGGTGTCCGCTATCGGGTTGGCCGGTGAAAACAGGGTCTATTTCGCCTCCGTCGAGCAGGGCCGGTCCAGCGCCAGCCGGGGAGGAATGGGCGCCGTTATGGGGGACAAAGGGTTAAAGGCAATCGCTGTTCGTGGAACAAAGGACATCAATATTGCCCGACCGGCTGAATTCATCGAGCTTTGCAATGAAGTGCTGAAGTACATACAGTTCCGAGCAAACAATCCAATCAAGGGAGTGCCGGCCATTTTGGCCGGGCTCGGATCACCGCAAGAGATGGCCATCCATGACGAGGAGTGGCATGCCAACAATTTCGCCTGGGGAAATGCGCGCCACCGACTAAAAGACTACTGGAACGAGGAAGTCAAAAAGAAGTGGACGGAGAGCCTCGACAACGTTCGGGAGCGCTTCATCAGCTGCTATAACTGTCCGATGAAGTGCGGGGCGACCATAAATGTCCCGGGACATCCAACGTACATGATGAAATGCTACTCGAAGCTCACTTATACCATGGCGTCCATGACGGACCTGGAGTTTGGTTTTAAGATCGCTCAGCGTGCCACCGATTATGGGGTGGACGCGTTTTCAACCCCGCAAACGATGGCCTTCGCCCTCGAGTTATATGAAGCCGGCATTTTGACGGACCAGGACCTGCAGGGGATGCCGTCCGATAACCAGGGTAGGTTTTTATGGTTACTTGACAGAATTGTTCGTCGGGAAGGGATCGGAGATGTTCTGGCCAATGGCACCCACTGGGCGGCCAAACAGATCGGTAAGGGTGCGGAAGCATATGCCCATAACAACATCAAGAAACACGAGCAACTTCCTCTCAAGCTGGGCATGCTGAACCCCATTTACTTCCTCATGTATTGCACCGGCGAGAAGATCAACATTACCCAAATTGAAGGGCAGTTTCCCCAGGCGCCTTTTCCCAATAGAGAGGATAGAGAAGAGTTTGTAAAAGATTGGTTCCAGGCTCCCAATGAGAAGTTCAAACAATATTTCTTGGATTGGGATCCTCGCGGAGAAAACTCCATTCCATACTATCCCACGATTGAAGCGACATGTGAAATTGTCGATTGGCAAGAGAAGATGCACTACATCGATGACACTCTAGGGATGTGCGCCGGCTTGTCATCGTTTCCCCTGAAACCTCCATATCACATACACAATTATCCATCGTTTGTATCATCTGCAACGGGAATCGATATGGATGAAGACGGACTATCAAAAGTTGCCAAGAGGAACCGTACCTTAATCAGAGCCGTTAATGTTAGAAGAGGTTTAAGAAGAAGAGACGAACGTCCTCCAGAGGATCACTGGAAGAAACGTTTTCCCGAGTTGGAAGCTAAGCTCTTGGATGAGTACTACGGATTTAAGGGATGGAATCATCAGGGCATTCCCACCAAGGAGTCTTTGCATGAATTGTCTATGGATGACGTTGCCGAAGATTTGCTGCAGCGAGGCATCTTGAAAGACAACGAGGTCGCACTCTCCAAAGAGACTTCGTCGGAAACAGTGCAAAAATAAAGGGAAGAGGTAGCAACCGTCATGGGTGAGAAGAAAAAGAAAATTGTTAAAACCATAAAAGTGGATCTGGATAAATGCAACGGGTGCCGTGCCTGTGAGGTTATCTGCTCCTCCTTTCACGCTGCGCCCAAATATGGGAGCAACAATCCGGCCAGGTCTCGCATCCGCGTGATTCATGAGCCACTGAGAGACGTATATGTCCCTGTATATGCAGGCGAGTATACTAAAGCCGAATGTACCGGCAGGGACAAATACACCATTGACGGAAAGGAATACGACGAATGCGCCTTTTGCAGAGCCTCCTGCCCATCCAGGGACCTTTTTAAGGAACCCGATTCCGGACTTCCTCTAAAGTGCGATATGTGTGAAAGCGATCCGGCGCTGGAAAGGCCGATGTGTGTCCAATGGTGCTTAAACGATGCCTTGATTTATGAAGAAAGGGAAGAGGAAGTCGAAGAAGAAGAAACGCAGGAGGAGATGGAGATCGGATTGGAATCATTGGCCAACAAATATGGCTTCAAGCAGGTAATGGATGCCGTTGCTCGAATGGCCATGTCAAAGAAGGGCTAAAACATTCAGGCGAAAGAACAGGATCGATAAACACCGTGGAGACTGTAGCCGACTTCAAAGAGATTGTGGACGTCATCAAGGCGAAGGGCGGAGATGCCTTCAAACGATGCTATCAATGCGGACTGTGTGATACGGTTTGTCCTTGGAACAGGGTTCGAACCTTCAGCATGCGCAAGATTGTCCGTCAGGCGACGTTCGGTTTGACTGAGATAGAAAGTGAAGACATCTGGCGGTGCACTACCTGCGGAATCTGCCCTCAGCGGTGCCCCAGGGACGTAAAACAGATCGAATCGGGGATGTCTTTGCGCAGGATTGCCACGGAATATGGGGTCTTTCCTGCTTCTGTCCGCCCGATCCGCACCGTGAGCGCAAGCCTTATCGGCGAAGGCAACCCCTTGAACGAGGAGCGAAAAAACAGGGCGAAGTGGGCGGAAGGTCTGTCCGTAAACACGTTCGCCGAGGGGATGGAGATTCTATATTTCCCCGGCTGCTATCTCAGCTATGACCCGAGATTGAAAAAGGTGGCCAGAGCCACGGCCCAGATCCTCAAACGGGCAGGGGTCGATTTCGGGATACTGGGCTCCAAGGAAAATTGCTGTGGAGAAAGCATCCGAAAGACGGGCGACGAGGAGCTGTTCAAACGCTTAGCCAGGGAAAACATCAAGACGTTCATCGATAGCGGGGTGAAGAAAATCCTGGTCTCTTCCCCTCATTGTTACCATACCTTCAAGAACGAGTATCCCGAATTCAGGGTGAACTTCGAGGTGGTTCATATCTCCCAATATATTTTCGATCTTATAAACGAGGGAAGGCTCGAGATCAGGAAGGAGTATGCGAAGAAGGTGACGTATCATGACCCGTGTTACCTTGGTCGGCATAATGGCATATTTGACGAGCCCCGAGAGGTCCTGAGGAAGATACCCGGTTTAGAGCTGAATGAGATGCCCGATTCGCTGAAGGACAGCCTATGTTGCGGAGGGGGCGGAGGCCGGATTTGGATGGAAACTCCGAAGGGTGAACGATTCTCCGACCTCAGACTCGAACAAGCTATGGGGGTCGGGGCTGAGATATTGGTTACTTCCTGCCCGTATTGCATCACCAATTTCGAAGATAGCAGGTTAAACCTGCAGGATAGTAAAGACATAGAGATCGAGGGTAGTAAGGTCCCAGAGATTAAGGACATTACAGAGATTATCCAGGAAGTGATTTAAGGGATCGTAGAAACCCGATAAGGACATATGAGATTGGAAAAAGAACCCGTTGAAGGAACGTACTTAAAAATTCCCACGGACACCGATTTCGGCGACGTAATGGTTGTGGGTGGAGGGATCAGCGGTATCCAGGCTTCTCTTGATCTTGCCACTTCAGGTTATAAGGTTTATTTGGTTGAGAAGTCACCTGCCATTGGCGGAAAGATGGCCCAGCTTGATAAGACCTTTCCCACCAACGACTGTTCCATGTGCATTGAATCTCCCAAGTTCATCGAATGTGCAAGGCACCCCAATATCGAGATTCTGACCTATACCGAAGTAGACAGTGTAGAAGGGAAAGCAGGAGACTTCAAGGTAACTCTGACCAAGAAACCCAGATACATTATAGAGGACAGGTGCACAGGCTGTACTACCTGTGTAGAGTATTGCCCTGTGAAAGTGCCTGATCCGTTCAATCAAGACTTATCGTCGAATAAAGCCATCCATATATACTTTTCTCAAGCGGTACCGCTTATCACTTATATAGACCCCAAGACCTGCCTGTACATTCAAGACAAGAAGTGTACGATTTGCGAAGGAGTCTGTAAGAATGACGCCATAGATCTTCATCAAGAGGCGGAAAAGCTAGAAGTAAATGTGGGGGCGATCGTTTTGTCTCCGGGTTATGAGATATTTGACCCTAAGTTGAGGGGCGACTATGGCTACGGAAGAATGGAGAACGTGGTAACCAGTCTGGACTTTGAACGGCTGTTATGCGCCACCGGGCCGTACGAAGGTGAGATCAGGCGTCCGTCCGACGGGAAACACCCACATAAGATAGCGTGGATTCACTGTGTCGGTTCCAGGCAGGTTATTCCGGGCGGTAACACCTATTGTTCAGCCGTATGCTGCTCGTACACCCAGAAGCAGGTGATCTTGGCCAAGGACCATGACGCCGAGATCGAAGCGGCCATATTCCATAACGATATTCGATCGTATGGTAAGGATTTCGAACGATTCTACCAAAGAGCGGAGAATCTTCCAGGGGTTCGATTTATCAGAAGCTACGTATCCATAGGAAGAGAAATCCCTGAAACCAAGAACATAACGATAAGATACGCGACTTCCGACGAGGGTGTAAAGGAGGAGGAATTCGACCTGGTGGTATTATCCGTTGGCCTCAACCCACCTGCCGATGTGAAAGGCCTGGCGAATACGTTCGGCATCGAGCTCAACTCTTATGGGTTCTGCAAAACCAATCCCGTGAATCCGATCGAGACCTCTCGACCGGGCATTTTTGTGAGCGGAGCTTTCCAGGGTCCCGTGGATATCCCCGAATCCGTTGTGACCGCCAGTGGGGCTGACGCTCTGTGTGGTCAACTGCTCGATTACCGGCGTGGGAAGCTGGCCAGAGAAAGGGTATATCCGCCGGAGAGGGATGTGTCGGAAGAAGAGACCCGGGTGGGAGTCTTTGTGTGCCATTGCGGAGCTAATATCGGAAGAGTGGTCGATGTTCCTTCCGTGGTTGAATATGCATTAACCTTGGACAACGTGGTTCACGCCGAGGAAAGCCTGTTTGCATGTTCTACCGATGCTGCCGAGCAAATATCGAAAACGATCCGGGAAAAAGGACTCAACCGAGTGGTTGTCGCCGCCTGCACCCCCAGGACTCATGAACCGTTATTCCGGGACACGCTCCGGGAAGGGGGAATTAATCAATATTTCTTCGACATGGCGAATATTAGGGAACATTGTTCCTGGGTCCACTCTCGAGAAAAGGAAGACGCCACCCAAAAGGCAAAGGATATCGTCCGGATGTCGGTAGCCCGAACGACCCTTTTGGAGCCCTTGCAGGAATTCGATCTGCCGGTCAACAAGACGGGGCTGGTGGTCGGAGGGGGCCCGGCCGGCATGACCAGTGCGTTGAGTATGGCCAACCAGGGCTTCGAGGTGTACCTCGTGGAAAAGGATTCAGACCTGGGGGGAATGGCCCGAAGAATTCATTACACCCTGGAAGGACTGGATGTTCAAGCCTATTTGAGTGATATGGTGCGCAAGGTATATCGGCATCCCTTGGTCCATGTGTTAACGGGCGCCGCCATCACCGAGGTTTCCGGCTATGTCGGAAATTTCATAACCAAGGTGAAGGCCCAGGGAAGGGTCCATGAAATACGCCACGGAGCAGCCATCCTCGCCACCGGTGCTGCGGAATACAAACCCACTGAATATCTCTATGGTGAAGATGACAGGGTGTTGACCAACCTGGAATTGGAGGAACGCATCGCCAAGGGAGAAGAAAGGCTGATTAACTCCCAGACGCTGGCGATGATCCAATGTGTAGGTTGCAGACAAGAAGACCGGAATTACTGCGCCCGGATATGCTGCAGCCAGTCTATAAAGAATGCTCTGAAACTGAAAGAGATCAATCCCCGGATGGATATCTACATTCTTTTTCGGGATATGAGAACCTATGGGTTTCGAGAAGACTACTACCGGGAAGCATCCAATAAGGATGTGAAGTTCATCCGCTACGAGCCGCATGATAAACCTCACGTTGAAGCTGTCGAGGAGGGCGGGCAACGTAGTTTAAGGGTTACCGTGACTGATCCTATTCTGAATGAGCAACTTGCCATAGATGCCGACGCGGTCGCGTTGGCCGCCGCCATAATCCCCTCGGCGGGAACTCAGGAGATATCCCGATTATTCAAGGTATCCTTGAGCCCGGACGGTTTCTTTCAGGAAGCCCATGTAAAGTTGAGACCCGTTGACTTTGCCGCGGAAGGTGTTTTTCTGTGTGGAACCGCCCACTATCCTAAGCACATGTCTGAGACGATCAGCCAGGCGTATGGAGCGGCAGGCCGGGCCATAACACTTCTATCGCGGGATTCAGTCACAGCCTCCGGCGCTGTTTGCGCGGTTAAAGAGAACGATTGTGTATCCTGCGGGGCATGTATTACAGCTTGCACTTACGGCGCCATAGAGTTTCGTGACACGCCACAAGGCAGAAGGGCCTGGGTTAATCCGGTTCTTTGCAAGGGAGATGGCCTCTGTAACGCGAAGTGTCCAACAGGGGCCATTTTTCTGAAGCACTATACGGATGAAGAGATCATTTGCCAGATTGACGCGGCGTAGACAGATCGTTTGCCGAATTGACGCGATGATTGAGGACTCGTAGAAGTCCGCCAATGAACAACGCAGGGATTACCGACCCGGGAGCGAGATAAGAATGGGTACAGGATTCGATTTTAAACCAAAAATATTAGGCTTCTTATGCAATTGGTGAGGATACTCCGCCGCGGACTTGGCTGGAGTTTCCAGACTACAATATTCGCCTGAGATTAGAATTGTTCGCCTCATGTGCACGGGCAGAGTCGACCTGTCGTTCATCATCCGAGCTTTCTCAAATGGAAATGACGGGGTGTTTATCGGCGGTTGTTGGCCCGGCGAATGCCACTATATCACTGAAGGAAATTACGCCGCGTTAAGCAATATGTATCTATGTAAGAAATTACTGGAACACATAGGGGTGAACTCCGAGAGGTTAAGGCTTGAATGGATATCTGCTTCTCAAGGAAGCCGTTTCGCCGAAGTCATGAATGACTTCTCCATGAAGGTGAAGCTGAGGGAGTTAGGACCTCTTGGCAAGAGCGAAGGAATTGACGAACATGGATTAAGGCTCAAATTTGAATCCGTTAACAGATTAATCCCCTACGTTAAGCTGGTGGAAAGGGAGCGACTGAGAGTACCGGTTAAATCGGAACAAGCGTATAATACATTCTTCACCAGTGACGAGGTAAACAGGTTATTTGATGAATTAATTGGTGATCGATTGGCATTGGGTCAAATACTGGCGCTCTTGAGAGAAAGACCCCTTTCAACCAGAGAAATATCTGAGATGTCGGGCCTAAACCCGTCTGAAGTATCAAGACACATTAACAGTTCGTCAAGGCAAGGATTGGTCCGATACGATGAAAGCCGGAAGTGTTTTACTCTCGCCTGAGGTGAAAGACTTTGTAGTGGATTAGCGAAAGAAGAAGATTAGGACATCGGCTATGGACAAAGAGAGAATCGATCAGATTATTGAAAAACATAACTGTGAAGCTAGTTCACTCATTCAAATATTGCTGGAGATTCAGAGCGAAAATAACTGGCTTCCTAAGGAAGTATTGGAAAGGGTTAGCGAAAGATTGCAGGTTCCTTTGACCCGGATTCAGCATATAGCTACCTTTTATAAAGCTTTTAGTTTGGTTCCAAAAGGACGACATCAAATTCACATTTGTATGGGCACCGCCTGTCATGTTCGGGGTGCGTCGCGCGTCCTAGACACGGTGCGGGACCTGACTGGAATTAAACCCGGCGAAACGGACTTGGATTTGAAGTTCAGTCTGGAGACGGTTAACTGCCTCGGCTGCTGTGCTTTAGGACCGGTGATGGAAATCGATGGGAAGCCTCACGGCAAGATGGCGCCGGCCAAAACAGCAGACGTGCTGAAAAACTATGATTAGGGAAGATTATGTCGCGGATACATTCGCCCGCTGAATTGGAGGAATTCAGGAAAAGCATCCTGTCGAAAAGAGACCCCAATAAGCCTTGCATCACTCTCTGTTCCGGATCTGCTTGTCATGCTTCCGGCAGTAAAGAAGTCGCTGCGAGCCTTGAAGAGGAGATCGAGAAACAAGGCCTAAGCGCCGAGGTAGACATCAGGAAGACGGGTTGCCACGGTTTTTGTGAGAGGGGGCCTATTATAGTTATTCACCCTGAGGAAATATGTTATTTCCAAATAGAGCCCAAGGATGTTCATGAAATCGTCTCCCGGACGGTAAAAGAGAAGGAGGTTATAGAGCGTTTACTCTATACCGACCCTAGTACCAATGAAAAAATAATTCGTGAATCTGAAATCCCCTTCTACAAGAACCAAAAGCGGCTGGTTTTCGGTTCCAACGGTCATATTGATCCCAAAAGCATGGACGACTATCTGGCGCTCGGTGGCTATTCCGCGTTAGCCAAGGTTCTTTCCCGGATGACGGCCGAGCAGGTATTGGAGGAAGTCAAGAAATCGAACTTGAGAGGGAGAGGAGGAGGAGGCTTTCCCGCAGGGAGAAAATGGGAAGAATCTCTCAATGCCCCGGGCGAAATCAAATATGTGATCGTCAACGCAGACGAGGGGGACCCTGGAGCTTATATGGACAGGAGTCTTCTCGAGGGGAATCCTCACTCAGTGCTCGAGGGATTGACCATCGTAGCCTATGCCATAGGTTCCCACGAGGGCTATATCTACGTTCGACAGGAATACCCTCTGGCGGTAGAAAATGTGACCATCGCTATCAAGAAGGCTGAGGAGTATGGTTTTCTTGGGAAAAACATCCTTGGCTCCGGCTTTGATTTCACTGTTAAAGTGCACCAAGGAGCCGGCGCTTTCGTCTGCGGCGAATCGAGCGCCCTGATGACGGCGCTGGAAGGCAGGGCCGGAGAGCCCCGACCGAAATATATCCACACCGCGGTCAAGGGCGTTTGGGATAGACCCAGCGTTTTGAACAACGTCGAGACGTGGGCGAATGTGCCACTTATTATCAACAATGGCGCTGACTGGTTTGCTCAATTCGGAACTGAAAGAAGCAAGGGCACGAAGATATTCTCCTTGGTCGGTAAGATAACCAACACCGGCCTTGTGGAAGTGCCCATGGGCATGACCCTGAGAGACATCATCTACAAAATAGGCGGTGGAATCCCTGGTGGCAAGCGGTTCAAAGCAGTGCAGACCGGGGGACCGTCCGGAGGATGTATCCCCGAGGAACTGTTGGATTTGGAAGTTGGTTTTGATGAACTCACCAAGGCCGGTTCGATGATGGGGTCAGGTGGGATGATTATAATGGATGAAGATACCTGTATGGTCGACGTCGCCAGGTATTTCCTCGACTTCCTTACCGATGAATCGTGCGGCAAATGCGCCCCATGCCGCGAAGGCATGAGGCAGATGCTTAAGATTCTCACCAACATCACCAAAGGAAAGGGAAAAGAGGGTGACATCGAGCTGTTGGAGGAACTGTCCGAAGTAGCCGGCGAAGCTTCGCTTTGTGCTTTGGGCAGGAGTGCGCCCAACCCGTTTCTAAGCACGTTGCGCTACTTCAGAGAAGAATATGAGGCGCACATCAAGGAGAGAAGGTGCCCGGCTCTTTCCTGCAAGGAGCTGATCGCGTACCATATTGACCCGGATAAGTGTAAGGCCTGCATGATTTGTCTTCGAAAATGCCCTGCGGAGGCGGTAGTAGGCGCCAAAAACCAGATTCACGTAATTGACCAGGAGAAATGCACGAAGTGCGGAACCTGCTTTGAAGTTTGCCCCCCTCGTTTTGGCGCGGTAGAGAAAAGTTCCGGTGAGCCTGTTCCGTCTCCTATCCCTGAAGAAGCCAGAACTATAGTCAGAGAGAGTAAACAGAAATGAGTGAAATGCTTTTGCGGATTGACGGAAGAGAAGTTGAGGCGAGGGAAGGGATGACCATTTTAGAGGCAGCTCAAAATGCAGGGATTGTTATTCCGACTCTTTGCCACCACGAGAAATTAGACCCTTACGGAGCTTGCCGAATTTGCTCGGTGGAAGTGGAAGTTCGCGGCCGGCCAAAACTCGTTGCTGCTTGCGTTTACCCGGTGGAACGAGACTTGGTGGTAAGAACCAGATCTGAAAAGATAGATAGAATTCGCAAAATGATAGTGGAGTTATTGCTGGCGCATGCTCCGGATTCCTTGGAGTTGCTTGATTTGGCTAAAGAATATGGAGCAGACAAAGACCGTTTCGGCAAAGAGGCCTCATTTTGCGTACATTGCGGCCTGTGTGTGAGATATTGCGCCGAAGTGAAGAAGAAGAACGCTGTCGGATTTGTCGATAGAGGAACCAGGCGAGAGATATGTTTCATCCCTGAAATAGCCGCTAAGGAGTGCTGGGGCTGCAAGGAATGTTTCCCCCTTTGTCCTACATCGGCAGTACAAGCGGCCTACGCTTTGACTAAAGCGCTGGCGAGTCCCGCCCCGTCAAGCGCGGAGTTGCTTCAGTTCCCTTCATCAGGCTGTTGAAAAACGCGATCTGCGGTCACGCCAACGGCGTGACGCTTCATCCCTCGTCACTGCGACGTACTCTATGTACGCCTTCATTCCTCGGGATTTGCGCGCCTTGCATCTCATCGTTTTTCAACGGCCTGTGACAACCCGGCTTTTTCAACGGGCTGTCATGAGATGAAAAGGGCCGCTGCTGAATGGAGAGTTAGCGAAGCAACTGTCTGCTGACCACATTCCGGAGGATTTCGTTTGTGCCCTCGAAAAGCTGAGTGATTTTGGCATCCCGCATCATCCGCTCGACGGGGTAGTCCCTCACATAGCCGTACCCGCCGAATAGCTGGACCGCGCTGGTGGTGATTTCCATGGCGGTGTCCGACGCGAACCACTTGGTCATGGCGGACAGCTTGGGGATTTCCCCTGCATTCCTGTCCTTGTCGATGGCCGCGCAGGCGCGATACAACAGGGTCCTTGCCAGCTCCACTTTGAGCGCCATGTCCGCCAACACCCATTGCAGGCCCTGGAATTCCACGAGACGTTTTCCGAACTGGATTCTGTCGCGAGTGTAGTTCACCGCCTGGTCCATGGCACCCTGGGCGATTCCCACCGCCTCCGCCGCTATGCCCAGGCGAGAGGCGTTCAGCAGGGCCATCACCGTCTTGAATCCCTCGCCCGGCTGCCCGAGGATATTTTCCTTGGGCACGAAGCAGGACTCGAAGGACAAATCCGCCGTGTCGGAACCCCGAAGGCCCATCTTCCTTTCCTTCTTGCCGCGAATCAGTCCGGCGGCGTCGCCGGGGATGACAAAGAGGCTCAGGCCTTCGTGTTTGAGGGTGCGGTCGGAATAGGCCACCAGGACGATGATGCCGGCGGAATGCCCGTGGGTGATGAACCTCTTGGATCCGTCGATCACGTACCCGTCGTCCGTCCTTGTGGCTTTCGTCTTCATGCTGATGATGTCGGAGCCCGCATTCGGCTCGGTCATTGCAAAGGCCCCGATCCGTGAACCTTCTCCCAGGGGTCTGAGCCACCTCGTCTTCTGCTCGTGGGCGCCCTTCAACACGAAGGCGTCCACCACGAGCGAGTGCGCGGCGACGATATGGGCGGTGGACGCGCATACGCGGGCAATCTCCTCGATAACGAGCGCCAAGGTAAGAATCGATTCCCCGGAGCCGCCGTACTCCCTGGGACAATTAATCCCCAATAAGCCGTTTTGAGCTAAAATGGTTTTGTTATCCCAGGGGAATGCTTCCTGTTCATCGATTTCAGCCGCCCTTGGTTCAAACTTCTTTTTTGCGATCTTCCGAATGGTCTGCCTCAGAAGTTCCTGCTCTTCGGATATCTGAAAATCCACGGCGCCACCCCCATTGTGTGTATTCGGCCCTCTCCGGATGACCGATTCAGCCGGGTTGATCCGAACAGAATTGTTCGGCATTCGAGGAATCGAGTCAAGCCTGGCAGCCGGATTTTGTCAATGCCTTACCTCGTGTTCCTTTTCTAATCGAGAGTGACAACATCCAGGTCACCTCGTCCAATGTGTAAGATTCCGTCCGAGAAACCCTCTCAGGGAACCTCATCAACCATGTTCTAGCCTGGGTGGGCGAGGCTTCGAAGAGGTGTTACTCCGCGAAATAGGCCGAGCAGTTCATGTTCGCCGGAAAAAGCGAAAGCCAACCAGGACAACCGTTCTTGATCTTTCTTGCTTCCGATTCCCGCCGTTTCACGACGTTTATGGAGCATTCCGAATACCCGCTGCGGTAGATAATACGGTAGCGCTTATCGCTTTATAAGGGATTCCACCTATTTCTTTATGGTGAAAGACGGATTAGTCTTTTTGCACGCGCCGATGTACGCTGTACGTGCCGGTTTATCCACGGGCAGGAGCAAAGTATTCCCCCCGATACGGATAGAAGGAGGACACAACAAGGAGGATACAATTATGAGCAAAGTTGCCGTGATCATCACGGATCTGTTTGAAGATTCGGAGTACGCCGAACCGGCCAAGGCATTTAAAAAGGCCGGGCATCAACTCGTTCACGTGGGCCTGAAAGCCGGGGCCACCGTTCACGGAAAAAAGGATAACACCCCGGTGACCATCGATCGGAAGGTCAAAGACGTCGGCGTCGACGATTTTGACGCCTTACTGATTCCCGGAGGCTATTCGCCGGACAAGTTGCGGGTGGACGAAAACGCCGTACGGTTTGCCGACGATTTCGTCAAGAGCGGCAAGCCGGTCTTTGCCATCTGCCACGCGGCCCAGCTGCTGATCACCGCGGACGTGCTGCGAGGGCGAAAGCTGACCGGCTACAAATCCATCATTCAGGATATCAAGAACGCCGGGGCCGAGTTTGTCAACGACGAGGTCGTGGTGGACGACAACCTGGTGTCCAGTCGCGATCCGGGGGACTTGCCGGCTTTTATTTCGGCGGCTCTCGAGAAGCTTGGGTAACCCCTTGCGGGATCAGGCGTGGTGGGGAACATGGGGCGGAAGCCGGCCGAGTCGGAGGTTTCCGCTTCTTCTTCAGTTCATCCTTAATGTATCATTTCCGGATTCCGTTGGCGAATCGCCGTCAAGAGCGCAGCCGAGTGAGCGCTCTTGGGTATGCAGGCCGCGGCCCCGGACACGAGCATGCCTTTCTCCGTTTCACTCCCGTCGTACATGGACAACCCTATGATTCGGATGTGGGGCGATTCCGAATGGATCAACTTGGTCGCTTGCAGGCCATTCATTTTAGGCATGCTGATGTCCATGAGAATCACTTCGGGCTGTAGGTTTCGGGCCATCTGAACGGCTTCCAAACCATCTCCGGCCTCCCCCACCACCTCTATATCGGAATACCTTTCCAGCAAAGAGAGGATGCCATGGCGCATCACCGTGTGATCGTCCACCAGCAAGACGCGGATTCTCTTCTCCGCCGGAGTAAGAGCCGTAACGGCCCCTTTATGAGACGCCTTGCGCGCTTCAAAACCCTTGCCGGCGGCTGTTATCTTTTCGATCGGGACAACCAGGCCGAAGACCGCGCCCTTTCCGGGTGAACTCTCTATTTCGAGGCGGCCGCCGATAAGCTCCAGCCTCTCCCGAATGCTGAACAGTCCGAAACGATCCTCCCGGCCCAATTCCTTTGCCAGTTTCTCCGCGTCAAACCCCACGCCCTGGTCGCTGACGGCGATCCGCAGGTTGCCGTCCTTATCGCGTGACATTTCGAGTCGGGCCGACGAAGTGCGGGCATGGTTAATCACATTGAGCAGCAGTTCGCGAGCCGACTCGAAAAGAAGCACTTTAAGGTCTTCCGCTTCAACGATGTCCCCCGATCCGATATCCGCCTCGATGTCGATTCGAAAGGTCTCCTGGATTGTTCGGGCCAGCCATGACAATCCCGGAGCCAGCCCTCGCTCGTACAAAACGTGGGGCGCCATTTGTATGCTCAGGGAGCGCGTAGTCTTCAGACACTCGAGCAGCAAGTTATAGATCTGTCCGACGCTCTCCTGGTGTTCCTCTCCCAATTCATCCGCCAGGACCTCCAAACTGATCTTGGCCCCTACGAGCAACTGCTGGACGTGGTCGTGAATGATTACGGACAGACGGCGTCGCTCGCGCTGCTCCGCCAGGGTCAACTGAGATGACAGCCTGGTGAGCTGTTCGGCCCGTTCCCGGAGTTCAGCCGTCCGCTCTTTAACCCGCCGTTCGAGCTCATCCCGGGATCTCCGCAGGTCCTCCTCCGCCTGGATCAGCTTGGTAATATCGCTTCCAACAGCCAGAATTTCCGCCAATCGGCCGGTCTCGTCGTATATCGCGTGGTTCGTCCACGTCATCCAGAGCCGGCGTCCGTCCCGGCATACGTTCTCGTTAATGTTGCTCATGTAACGCTCTGGCCGGCTGACCACTTCCCGGACCAGACCGGACCGATCGGTTCCGGAGGATTCGATTTCGGGCAGCAGAATGCCCACGTGTTTGCCGAGTATCTCCTGTTCGCTGTAGCCGAACAGCTCCTGTGCATACTCATTGAAAAACGAGATCGTACCGTTTCTTTCAAAGCGGATGATGGCGCTTCTGGCGTTTTGGACCAGTTCACGGTATCTGCTCTCACTCGACCGCAGCGACTCCTCGGTGAGGGCCCGCTCCCTTTCCGACCTTATCCGCCGCAGGCCCTGCACCACCGCGGGCGCAAGCGCTTCGAGGTCCTCCTGCTGGTCTGCGCGGAAGCCTGTCTTACGGTTTGCCACGGCAATGATGCCCGTGGTTTCTCCGTCCTCGATAAGGGGAACGCCAAGGAACGAACTGAGCGGCGGGTGGCCTTCGGGCAACGCGATGCTGTCGGGGTGCGCCCGCGGATCATTGACGACCAGGCTTTTTCCATCCTGAACAACCCGGCCGTGGAGGCCGCGTAGGGGGAAAGCGCATGACGGACCTTCAGGGCCGGTCTGCTCGATCATCGCACACTGGCTCCATCCCGATTGGCTGACGGCAACGTAATGAAGAAGACCGTCGTTCCCGATTTCAGCAATGAAGCCGATTTCGCCGCCGGTGATCTCCAGAGCAATCTCCAGACAGGTTTCCCCAAAGGCCTCTTCCGATTCCGCCCGGATCACTTTCTGACAGATCCGGTTGATCCCCTGCAACACGTTGTTGTACCGGCGGATCCGCTGCTCTTCCCGCTTGCGCTCGGATATATCCTGGAGCATGACGACGGCCAATACAGGCCGTCCGGTTGCGTCCCGAACGGGAGCCCCGGAAAACTCGCACACCTGCTCCATCCCCGTGTCTTTCCTGTACCGCCTCAGTTCCAGTCCTGAAAAGGAATCCCCCCGCATGACCCTTTTTAACGGCCACTCCTCCGCTGGTATCGGCTCACCGTCGAGACGCTTCAGTTCAAAAAGATCCGAATATTCCGATACAGGTCGGCGGGCGTCCGGGACGGTCTTGAATCCGTGCAGATCGAGCGCAGCCCGGTTCATTGTCAAGATATTCCCCGCCATATCGCAGATCTTGAGCCCTTGGGACATGGTATCGATCACGGCTTCCAATTCGGCTGCTTTGCGGTTCAGGTCACTCAGGAGATCTTCATGCTCCTTGTCTCGACGCCTTTTTTCGGTTGTGTCGGAAAAGAGGACGCTGATGCCTTCGGGAGAGGGACTGCAGCGACACTCGTACCAGGACTTCAAAGGTTCGTAAAACGCTTCGAACGATACGGACTCACGTTCTTCCAGGGCTTTGCGCAAGTTGGTCTCGAAGACCGTCCCTCTGGCTTCCGGGAACAGCTCGAAGCCTTTTTGTCCTATAAGATCCGTTTTTGTTTTTCCCAAGAACCGAGCGGCCGCTTCGTTGGCATAGGTACACCGCCAATCGAAGTCAATGCCCACAAGACCTTCGGTCATGCTGTCAAGGATCGCGCCGATCCGCCGGGAGGAATCCTGAAGCGATTCATTATTCATCCGAGAATTCCCGGGATCCGTTAAGTCACCGGCATTCATGCCTTTTCGAGCCCTTATTAAATTATTGAGAGTAAAATCAGCAGGATGAGACTATTGAAGCGAAATGGAGTGTCGTGTCCATTTCCCCATATACAGCCTATATCCCATGAGCCGGAATTGTAAAGATTTTTTTCGGGCTTGGGAGACCCTCCAAACGGCTTAATGTTCGATCAATTTCCTCGTATTTAAATGATGAAATCCATAATCGACGTTATTCGAGCCGAAGTAATAGCAGGAAATCGATCGGAAAAGTCAGATGTTCCGATCATTAAATTACTTTCCAACGACATTGAATCACTGAATAAAGGTATTATCGATATGATACTCATAGGCCCGCTGAGGTTCGTCCTCATCTTGCTGTATACTTCTATCCACATTCTCGCCTTGACAGTGTCGACCATAGACATTGGATCTCATTCAGGCCTGTGTCCGAATGTCCGCCTCCCTCCGGAGACCCGGACGACCCCACCCACGAGTGCATGTGCCTTGTAATGCCTTGAAATACATCGGAAACCACTTTCAATGGTCCTGTTCAAAGGCCCCAAGCCCCGTGTTCCGTTGTACCCGCAAAAGCTTCTTCCGCCCACGTCAGCGAACCGCCTAGGCATATGCTGACATCGAAAAGGCGAGATGTCCACACGTTTTTGGAGGATTTGGCTGCTTGTAGATGGAAATACAGTACAGACCTTATAGTCGTCCAAACGGGTATGAAGTTAGTATTACAAAAAAGAGCTGCCAACTTGAAGAAGTGAGCTTCTGATGAGGGGCATAAAGTTGACTTGAGGTTGGTTGGGGTGTTCGCCGGAGCACAATCGTATCGAATTTGAGGATCGAGCTTTGCGAAACAGGTATGCGGTTGAGCTAAATTCTACTTGGTTTCGCTGGTGCATAACGGAGGGGTGGCGGTTCGAATTCCGTGACGGAATGCAAGCGAGCCCTGGTCCGTGTTCTGGAAGTCGGGTTACCCCTGCATCTGTGTCACCGGTTCTTTGGTGCGAGAGCTGTTTGGTCGAGCGATTTCGAGGGAGGAAGACCGCCTGAATCTCATGCAAGGGTTGCTTGTAGGTGGAAATACAGTATCGGCCTTATAGTCGTCAGAACGGGTAAGAAGTTAGTATTACAACATGTTATCCACACGAAAAAACGGGCGATCGAGGTTTGCGAAGAAGACATCCGATGAACCTGTTTTCTGCCTGGTTCCGTTGATGCGTAACACACAGGCAGAGGTTGGAACTCCGACGTGGCGCGAGCAAGCCAGGGTCTGTGTTCCGGAAATCGGGTAACCCTTGTATCCGTGTGACTGGTTTTTCTGCCTGAGTGGCGTTTGTTCAAGCGATTTCAAGGATAGAAAATTGACTCAATCCAAAAGAAAGGAGGCAATGAAGAAGAAACCGGTCAGGTATTGGTGATGGACTCATCGTTAACAGGAAAAAAAACAGGACCAAGTCTATTTAAAGGGGAAGTGTGATGAGTAAGCTCAAGTTTTTGAAGTGTATGAGCTTGGGGTCGACGCTATGTATGCTTTCATTGGTAGTCGGTCTGGCCTGGACGCAAAATTCACATGCGTTTGGGATATCGAAGCGACCGACTCATGCCGACAGGCAAGCGGCCGCCGATCGCGCGGCGGCGAAGCTTGAAGCGGCGGGTTTAGGGGGGAATATGTTCTTGGCGGTTGCTCAGCCGGGAGATGCTCCACGTTACTTTACCCATCCCAACTATATGAACAGCCCGTTGCAAGGAGTGGACATTCTCGGCGACGGCACGCAGTTTTCCGTCGGAATCCGTAAATTTGTGGACGGGCTTCCGGGGCTTACATCCGCCGGGATGAATAATTTAGGTCAATATATTTCCGTGCCCGTTCCTGACGACACGACCTATCCCGGTTCCGATTATTATGAGATCGCGGTCGTAGAGTTCATGGAGCAATTGCACTCCGATTTGCCTGCGACCAAGCTGAGAGGCTACGTGCAGCTCGAGACGCCTTTTAATGCTTCGACGAGCAAGCACGTTCCTCTTCCCGGCGGAAAGCTCGGGTACGACGATCCCCATTATTTGGGAACGACCATCGTAGCCCAGAAGGACAGGCCGGTGCGGATCAAGTTTTACAATTTGTTGCCGACCGGAATGGGAGGAAATCTGTTTGTCCCAACGGACGCCACATTCATGGGCGCGGGTATGAGCCCCAATATGTTTATGATGGGTCCTGACGGAGTTCCCGTTCCGATGCCGGAAGCGGATTGGCAAAATCCGATGTGCACGGACAAGGATATGATCATGCCCGATTGTTTTCCGGAGAACAGGGCTACATTGCATCTGCATGGGGGCATAACTCCGTGGATCAGCGATGGGACGCCGCATCAGTGGATTACGCCCGCCGGCGAGCCTACGAATTTTCCTCAAGGCGTCAGCGTACAACCCGTTCCGGATATGGGCGATGATAACAACCCGACGGATGGTACGCAGACCTATTATTACACCAACCAGCAAAGCGCGAGATTGTTGTTCTATCACGATCATGCGTGGGGAATTACCCGTCTGAACGTCTATGTGGGGGAGGCTGCGGGCTATCTGATCAGAGACGCGGTCGAGCAGTTACTTTTGACCGGAGGACTGATTCCCGCCGATGAGATCCCCCTGGTTTTTCAGGACAAGACCTTTGTGCCGGATCCTTGGCAGATAGCCATGCAGGATGAAACGTGGGACAGCGCAAGATGGGGCGCGAAAGGTAACTTGTGGTTCCCTCACGTGTATGTGCCGGCGCAGAATCCCGGTGATCTGTCCGGTTTCAACGCGTATGGCCGCTGGATGTATGGTTCCTGGTTCTGGCCGCCGACGAATGCTATTGACCATGGACCGATTCCGAACCCGTACTACGGCACTTCTCCCCTTGAACCGCTCATCATGCCGGGGACGCCCTTTAATTCGGCCGGAATGGAAGCGTTTAACGACACGCCCCTGGTTAACGGCACCGCGTATCCGGTTTTGGAAGTCGAGCCGAAAGCCTATCGCTTCCGCATCCTGAGCGCGGCTAACGACAGATTCTTCAACCTCTCCTGGTACAAGGCCGTCGACGCTATCGGAGTATTATGCGATGAAAACACCAATCCTGCGCCTATTGCGGAAGCCAGCGGGGTTGCGTGTACGGAAGTGAATTTGAACCCTCTCGAGGTGACGGCAGCATTGACCGATCCTACCGTTTTTCCGACGCCGGTGGCCGGCACTGAAGGTCCCGACTGGATTCAAATCGGCACCGAGGGAGGGTTCTTACCCGCTCCGGTCGTTATTCCTGCTCATCCTACTACTTGGGTTAATGACCCGACGCTTTTCAATGCAGGCAACGTCGATCTGCACTCGCTTCTCCTCGGGCCTGCGGAGAGAGCGGACGTGATTGTAGACTTCTCCGCTTTTGCCGGTCAGACGCTGATCCTGTATAACGATGCTCCGGCAGCCTTCCCGGCGCGTGACCCGCGATACGACTATTACACAGGATCGCCCGACCTGACCGACACAGGCGGTGTTCCTACGATTCCCGCGGGATATGGGCCGAACACCCGCACCGTCATGCAGGTTAAGGTAGCGAACACGGGTGCGGCGCCGGCGTTTGGCCTGCCTGCTCTGGAAGCGGCATTCGCTCATCAGGCCGATAACTCCGGAGTGTTCGAGAGCGCCCAGAAGCCGATCATCATCGGGCAGCAGGCGTATAATTCGGCGTATGGAACGGCGTTCCCGTATACATGGGCCAACATTTTCGATTTCTCCCTGACCTTCCAAACTCTGCTTGGAACCCCTCTTTCCATCGGTTTCCAGAACAAAATGATTCAGGATGAAATGGGTGAAGCCTTTGAAAAAGAGTACGGTAGAATGCAGGGGAACTTGGGTCTCGAGGTCCCCAATGCCCAGGCCGGACTGCAGAATATGATTCTGTATCCGTACTCGGCTCCGCCGACTGAAGTCCTAGCAGGCCTCAAGTTTCCGGTGGATGGAGCCGGCGAACTTCAAGTCCAACCGATCGCTTCCGCCGATGACGGTACTCAGATCTGGAAGATCACCCACAATGGAGTGGACACGCACCCGATGCACTGGCACTTGTATGATGTGCAGCTGATCAACAGGGTCGGTTGGGATAACGGTGTCAGACTACCGGATCCGAACGAGGTGGGTTGGAAAGACACGGTCAGGGTCAGTCCATTGGAAGATACGATTGTGGCCGTAAGACCAATAATGCCGGTCGTACCGTTCGATCTTCCCAACAGCGTTCGCCCGATGAGTCCGATGATGCCGATAGGCGCGTACCTGGTGAACAGCACCGCGGCTGAAACAGCCGGGTTGCCGATCCTTGGTTTCGCTCCGGACGGCGAGCCGATCGACATTATCAACCATGTAGTGAATTTCGGTTGGGAATATGTCTGGCACTGTCATATCCTGAGCCATGAAGAGATGGATATGATGCGGCCGCAAGCCGTGGCCCTGCCGGTGAATGCTCCTTCAGGTTTGGGCGCTGCAATCCAGGGTAGCTCGGCGGCTTTGAGCTGGGTGGATAACTCTTCCAACGAAACGTCCTTTATCGTCCAGAGAAGTGACGACGGAGGCGCCACATGGGTTGATGTCGGAACGGTTCCCGAGGATACGACCATGTTCGCGGACGCCGGCTTGATGAATGCGGTTCCTTACAACTACAGGGTGGTAGCCCAAAACCAGGTTGGGGACACCTGGGATTACAGCAATCCGAACTTCAACGAGATTGCTCCCGGCAGTTATGCTTTCCCGGTGTTGACGATGGAGTCGTTCTCCGGGGTCATCCCGGTGTGCGCGCTGCTCGCCGACTTCAACAACGACGGCAGGATCAACCAGGTGGACTTTGCCATCTTCAGGCAGAACTACGGCACAACCGGCCCGACCGGCGACATCAATGGAGACGGCTTGGTCAACCAGGCGGATTTAGTCCTCTTCAGGCAGTATTACGGTACGACATGTCCATAAATTACACGAAACACGCGGACGTTTGTTCGTAAATGATTCATCCTTACCCGGCCCGTCGCTCACAAGGTGGGACGGGCCGGGTAAGGGGCAAGACCCAACAACTGGAGGAAAATACAATGAAAGTGGTACGAATTCTAGCGGTCCTTTTCTTCTTGAGTATGTCGGTTTTTCTCCCCAGGGCCGACGCGGCCTTCTTATCGGTTTCGCCCACCGGCTCGTTCGATGCCGTGGCGGCGGGCGCAACCTCGATCACCTTTGACGTGTTTTTCAATGTCGAAGGCGCTGAGAGTTTCACATTTATTTCCTGGGATATCGGCATGGTGTACGATACCACCGAACTTGGCGGATGGACGGCGTCGAATGTGGTGGCGGGAGACGTAACAGCGGGTCCTCCCGCGGGTTCGCTCAATCACATCTTCTTTTCTTTCAACCCGGCCACGGACGTGACGTTTGCCGCCGCCGGCGCTTACCTGCTGGCGTCCCTTACGTTCGACATTGTCGCACCGGTTCAGTTCTTTGACGGACTGGCTGATTTTTCAGTGCTTTCACAGATCGGCGACCAGTTTGACGGGTTCACCGACGATCAATTTACCTTTTATCAGTTCGCCGGTGCGAACGGGGCCGATGTGGGCACCCCCGATGTGGGCGCCCCCGTTCCGATTCCGGGCGCGATCTGGCTGCTGGGCTCCGGACTGGTTGGGCTGATTGGAATGGGCAGACGCAGGATTCATAGGGCCTAGGACGAAGCCTGAATGAACAAAGGCGATTGCCCGGTTTGACCGCTGCGGCGAAGTCAGTCCGCCGTCGGGTCGGCGCGGGGCAACGCGATTCGAAAGAAGACAGGGAGGTTATACCTCCCTGTCTTCTTCCCGGAAACAAGGAACGAGCGCGGAATTTGTGATGGCGATGATCGTGATTATGGAACTGTTGGCCGGTGAGGCGCCAAAGACGCAGTGGAAAGCAACAAACCGGCGATGACGCTGCAGGAGATGCACATGGTCCTGAAAGAGCTTCAGAAGGAGATCAAGGAGAAAGTGAGCGGCACAACCGAAAAGGCGGGTACCAGACCATAGCCCGTTCAAAATGGCGGGAGTCGGAGGCCGGCGCCTTTCCTCCCGCCGGCTCCACCGGGGGCGAGCGTGTAGAGTCGCCGATCAGGTCTTGGCGGTATCCAGCGCCTCTCTGACCTTAAGCGCCAGATCCTTTCTTGAAAAAGGCTTGGGCATGAAACAAACGCCTTCTTCCAATACTCCCCGATGGGCGATGACGTTGGCCGTGTAGCCGGACATGAACAGGATTTTGAGATCAGGGTAGAAGGATCTCAGTTCATTGGCCAATTCGCGTCCGTTCAATTCAGGCATTACCACATCCGTTATCAGCAGGTTGATTTCGCCCGCATGTTCCTCGGCCAGGTGCATGGCTTCTCCGGGGGCGCCCGCGGTCAATACGGCATAACCAAGTCCCTCTAGCATCCTTTTGCCGATCTCCAAAATAGAAACCTCGTCCTCGACCAGCAATACCGTCTCTCCGCGGCTCGATGGGATTTCTGTAACGCTTTCGCTCAGCGCCTGGACTGCTGCGCCCGTATGTCGGGGAAGATAGATTTTGACCGTAGTGCCTTTTTCCGGTTCGCTGTAGATGTTGATAAAGCCGTTGTTCTGTCTGACGATACCGTATACCGTGGCCAAACCCAGGCCGGTGCCAAGACCCGTGCTCTTGGTCGTAAAGAAAGGTTCGAAGACCTTGTCCAGGGTTTCCGGGTCCATGCCGCAGCCGTCATCGCTCACGCCGATCAATACATAGTTACCTGGGACAAATCCGGCGTGATCGGCGCAATACGCCTCGTCGAAGCTCACATTCTCCGTCTCTATGGTGACCTTCCCTACGCCGCCTATGGCGTCGCGGGCGTTGACGCAGAGATTCGCCAGGATCTGATCGACCTGCGTGGGATCGATCTTTACCGGCCAAAGATCCGCATCGGGCAGCCAGGCAAGATCGATCTCCTCGCCGATGAGCCTCCGGAGCATTTTGAGCATGCTTTCCAGAGTATCGTTCAGGTCGAGCACCTTGGGTGCTATGGTCTGCCGGCGGGCAAAGGCCAGCAACTGCCGGGTGATGTCCATGGACCGGTTTGTGGCCTTTATGATCTCCCTGAGGTCGTTCCGCAAGGGACTACCCGGGGCCGCCTTATCCAGCGCCAGCTCCGAATAACCGAGAATGACGCTGAGCATGTTGTTGTAGTCGTGCGCCACTCCTCCGGCCAATCGGCCTATGGATTCCATCTTCTGCGCTTGGAGCAGCTGTTTTCCCAGTGATTCCCGTTTACGCTCGGACTCTTTTCGGGCCTTATCCATCCGGAGGAAGCTGAGAGCGTAGGCCAGGTCTCCACCCAATTCGGTGAAGAGGCCCCGTTCGTCATCATCAATAGTCAGGTCATGACTCAGCGCGGCAATAAGATAGCCGTAAGCCACATCTCCATGGATCAGTCGTACGCACATGGTGTGCATCTTGGTGCAATTTTGTGCGATCGGGCATTTATCGCAAACATCCGCTTTGTCTTCGATCAACACAGCCTCCCGATCGGTCCGGCCCGGATCGCAACAGGACGGCAGCCCGCCACTCGCCAGAAAGGCGTTCAGCGACTCGGAGATATCGTCCATGCCCGCGCCGGCCCAGGAGGAGGGCCGATCGTCTTCGTCGGTGAGAATGACCAGGGCCGAAGCATATCCGCGATTGTGAACCAGTAGTCTGCACCCATCGAGGATCAGTGTCCCCGGGTCCCGTTCACGCACGATCAACTGATTCATGTCGCGGATCGAGCGCAACACCCGGTTCAGGTGCTCGATGCGGAGTTCGGCGAGTTTGTGCTCGGTAATATCCTGGAAAGAACCCCTCACCTGGACAACCTTCCCGTTTTCCGTTTTCGGCTGACCAATGGTTCGTACCCATTTGCGAGCGCCTTTGGCGGTGATCAGTTCCAATTCCAGGTCATAAGGCTTACCGAGTTCAATGGCGTCTTGCACGGCCTTCTCGATTTTTGCGCGAGACTCTTCCAGATAAAAGTTCAGACTGCGTTTCAGGCTGGTTTCATCGCTCGGGTCGAGGTCATGAATCCGGGCCACTTCCTCCGTCCACGTTCCTTTGCCCGTGGCGGGATGGAACTCCCATCCGCCGATCTTTGCGATGCCGCCCATCTCCCGCAACAGACGATCCTGATATTGCAGGGCCTCTTCGGCCTGTTTACGTTCGGAGATATCTCGCGTGACACCCTGAAGACCGACGGGCTGTCCTCCATCGTCATAAATAACTTTGCCGTGGATTTCCACCGGCAACGGTTGGCCATTCTTCCTGAACATCACGGCTTCGAAAATGACGCCGGTACTCCGCGCCCCGTTGGCTGTTTCATTCGCAATGATCCAGGTCATTCTTGCGAAGTTTTCCTCGTCACAATGTTCCGGGAGCCGGCTTCCGATCCACTCCTCCTGGGTAAAGCCCATAAGGCTGAATATGGCCGGATTGACATAGGTGAACTCGAGATCGAGGTTCATGGTCCAGATCACGTCCAAGGTGTTGTCGGACAACAGGCGGTATTTTCTTTCACTTTCAATGATCTCTTTTTGGTGTGTCCGTTCCGCGGTTTGGTCCCTGAACACCAGGACAACGCCGATGATTTCGTTGTTATTGTCGCGGATAGGGGCCCCGCTGTCGGCAATCGGGATCTCACGCCCGTCTCTGGCAATGAGCAGGGTGTGGTTGGCGAGGCCCACCACGATTCCCTCTCTGAGCACCCGCGCTACCGGATCCTCTACGATGCTCCGCGTCCCTTCATTGATAATCCGGAAGACTTCGTTTATGCTTCTGTCTCGAGCCTCTTCCTGCTTCCATCCGGTGAGGGTTTCGGCCACCGGGTTCATAAGGTCCACCCGGCCTTTCGAATCCGTGGCCATCACGGCGTCTCCGATGGCCTGCAAGGTGATGCTGTGCCGTTCCATGGCCTGGCTCAGGGCCGTCTCGGAGCGGTAGAGTTCGCGGTAGTGGGCCTTGAGATTACGTTGCCGAATAACGAGCCCGAACGCAACAACAAGGCCTATGACACTCAGCATAAATACCAGGATCATGATCGAGCGAAATCGCCATTCGGCAAAAGCTTCGGTCGAATCCACCTTGGCCACCATGAACCAGGGAGAATCCGGTACACGCAGGATGGCCGCCACAACCTCCACCCCACGATAGTCCTTGCCTTCCACGATTCCCTCTCTACCTCCAGCCGCCATGGCGGCAGGAAGATCGGCCCGGCTGACGGGAATCCGGAGCTTAAGCGCCGTATCTTTCTGATGGCGCAATTCATTCAGAAAGAGCACGTCGTCGCCGTCTTTTTGAACCAGGAGGGTTTCCGCCGTGTCGCTGGGCGTGGGCCAGGATTGGATGAGGGGGTAGAGAAACTGGGCGGCTTCACAGACCAGGACGAGGGCTCCAACGGCCGTCCGACGGTCTTTTCCGGAAAAGAGAGGCACGACCACGGAGAGATGAGGAGACGGATATTCGGGATCGACATGGAAAGGC
>JACQYL010000071.1:14206-75140 GCA_016208165.1 Deltaproteobacteria bacterium | reverse complement strand
TACAAGCCGCAGGGGGTCCTTGGGATCCGGAACCAGGTAGCCGCGGTGAGTGAAATGTTGCTTGCCTGGCTCTGCGCCTTCCCAATGCCAGCCGCCAAAGGGCACGTCTTGTTCAAGGCCGCAACTCGGGCATTTGAATTTGGGCATGTGTATAACCTCCTCTCGTCGCTAAGGAGCATTTTATGGAATTTCGTACGGGTCCCATTCTTCTCAGGCGGTTTCCTTTTTGAAAAACTTGGGCGGAGGACCGATCAGCCACTCGAAATCCTCTTTTTCGTCAAAGGGCGGAAACAGTCTCGGCGTTTTGGGCCATTTCTCGTATCCCAATGCCTGGAAGATGGTCCGAGTTCGTTCCTTGAAGCTGTCCATCCCGGTCCACAGGTCTTCGGGTATATGGTGCAGCATCACGAAGAACAGGTTCTCGTAAGTCGCCCGATCCCACAGGGTATGGTAGGAATCCGGGTCTCCCTGGATGTCCACCACCGCCGTTTTCCCCGATTGCAGCGCCCTTTCCATGGCGGGAACGATTTCATCGTACGTGGTTACCGTTTCGCCATGGCAATCCATCAGCTTGTACATTTCCGCGTAGGGGATGCGTCCTTCCAGGGTTCCCATACCCCGGTCCGTATCGCGCGCATGGGGGTTCTGGGCCCCGTGCCAGTCTCGACCGTACATGGCGTTCCATCCGCCGATCCAGGCGCCGTTGTTGTGAACCACGTAAACGACGGGAAGGTTCTCTCTCCGGGCCGTTTCGATATCCCCGCCCAGAGCGCCGATGCCCGCGTCGCCCAGGAAGACCACGATGGGTTTGCCGGGACGGCCTACTTGAGCCCCGATTCCCATGCCCACTCCATGGCCGATACCTCCCTGAATGCCCGCATCCAGAACGCCTCCCGTGACCCGGGATTCGAATTTCTCGCTCATGTACGGAGAAAAGGTAAAGGAATCCAGGACGATGGTGCTTTCCGGCGCCGCCCGATGGAGGTAATCCGAAATCATGGTGGAAGCCACGTCCGGGTTGATCTGCCTGGGCAGAGTGTACTTACCCTTCGATTCCTCCACACGCTTGCGCATCTTCTGGTCCGCCTGTTTCTTCATTTCCAGGATCTGATCCCGCCAGGCGGTCTTCGATGCGAAGCGGTCGCGATACTTCGCCCGTATGACCTGGTTCAATTTCTTCAACGTGGCGTTGACATTCCCGATGGCCTCGATGTCCGTGGCGATTTCGGGCCAGATCTCCATCGGTTCTTCCGTAACCTGCACGAACCGTTTATCCGGCCCCCATTGGCCGAATTGCTCGAGAATGTCGAAGCGCAGACCCATGGTAAGATAACGGTCCGCCATAGCGAAAGCCTTGCCGCGCGCCTCTCCGGCCACGTGGTGGGGATGATTCTCGGGTACGCTCCCCCGACAGGCCCGCCGTTGATGAATGGGGATGTTGGTAAGTTCCGTGAATTCTTTCAGGGCCGCTCCGCAGTCCGGCCATCTTCCCCCGTGCCCGACCACCACCAGAGGCCGCTCCGCTTCCAGAAGCCATCCGACGATGCTGTCGATCTCGCTGTCGCTGGGCGCCGGCTGGGGCAATGCCTCCGGGCTGCGATGCCTCATCTCCGGTCGATAGTTCACCTGAAAAGCCGGATCCATCAAGGCCTGCGGCGCGAACTCGATGAAATTAAGAGCGATCTCGAGCGCGACGGGGGAGGGAGGATAGGCCGTGCATTCCCGGGCCGCTTTCCGAATCCAGTACGAGAACGTGGATGGATCGTCCACGAACTTGGCCCATTTGCAGAACACCTTGTATATGGAAGTACCGTCCAGATGTTGAAAAGCATACCGTTCCTTGTCGGAAAGGATGGTCTGACCCAACATACAGATCATAGGCGTGTTGCTCAACGCCGCCTGGTTCACCGCAGGAACCAGGTTGGCCGTGCCGGGCCCCACCGTAGCTTGAACGAGTCCGATCTTGCCCGTCACCTTGGCGTACGCCTCCGCTGCGTAACCCGCGGAGGCCTCGTGGCGGCAGTGGACTAGACGGTTCCCATACATACACCAGTAGTCGTCGAAACTGTTCATATGACCGCCGGTGATGCCGAAATTGACGTGGATGCCTTCCTCCATCAATGCCCGCACCAAGATCTGCGGTCCCCATACTAACGATCCCATGTGCCCTCCTACTTTGTTTAGTAAGTCAGGATTTTAGTGGGCCAGAAAAACGGACACTTCATCCTTCGAAAGTCCGCGACCCCACAACGCCGTAGTCGGCCCACGACCCGACAAGTTGAACCGGGCCGTATCCGTGAGGCTTGGGTCCTCACAACGTTCGGCTTCTTCTCCATGTCGTGTCGGCCGCTTTGCACTTTCGATTTCTCTTGGTTCTTTTGCTCAACAAAGAATTGGTTCCGGTCATGGCGTTTCAGAGAGCCGGCGCAATCCGGCGTCCTTATTCCCGCATTCTTTTCGTGCGGCGATCGGTCAGTCGCTTGAAGGGTAACAAAGAGGGGGGTACTCGTTTCCATCTCTTATCCAATCCCGGCGTGTCTTCCCAAGGCCTGCCTCTAACCGGATTCAGAGGTACCCGATCAGGGAATGAAACAAACACATCCCCGGAGAATCCTCTGGGCCGGGGTAGCGGCGCCTTGGGAGCAACCGTCTCGGCTCCAAATTCAAAGCCCCGTCAAGCTACTGCTTCCGTGAGCGGTTTCATATGGCAGCCTTGCTGTTTTTCGCCCATACGTCTTCAAAACGCGCGAGAGATGTCACGAAGGAGCAACGAAGGACTTCAGACCATAGACATCACCTCCCCAAAAGGAGTGGGCATGCTGTTTTAACCGCACTTGTTCAGTTTCGATTCTCAACCCAACTTGCGCTCGCCAATGCGAGGTGCGCCGGGCGCGCCGACAGATCCCTCATACCGGCCCTCTTCTAAAGTGAGAGGGAGATTATCCATCTCGAAAACAGAGGAGATAGAACCATCCTAGCCGCCGGATCACAGAACTGATTCCCTCTCCCCCGGCGGGGGAGAGGGGAGTGTGAGGGGGGGCCTCTACGGACGAACGCCGCCGGTTTGCAGCGCTCCACCGCGCACTTTGTTATTCCTCCGGGAAGAACTTTTTCCCTGCAGACGTCATGTCTTTCAGGCTCTGCGGTACCGCGAATCGAGCTCCGAATCGCTCCTCGAGGCGACCGAGGCTGTCCACCACATCCTGGATGCCCCTGGCGTCCATGTAATGGAAAGGACCGCCTAGATTGGCGGGGAAGCCGATTCCCATGACGCCTCCCACATCACCGTCTCGCGGATTGCGGAGGACGTTTTCCTCGAGGCAGAGAGTGGACTCGAGGCAGAAGGCCAGCAAGAGCCGGTCGGCAATCTCTTTGGGAGTCACGGCAGTCCGGCTTCGTCCGGCCTCCGTGAAGTCGTAGACCGTCGCATCGGGGCCGATCTTCTTGCCAGCCTTGTATTCGTAGAATCCCTTCTCGTTTTTCCGCCCGTATCTTCCATCCCCCACCACCTTGCTCAAGATGGCCGAGGGGGTGAAGCGGTTCGAAAACACTTCCTCAAGTACTTTCCCCACCTTTACAGCGGTGTCCAATCCCACTTCGTCGCTGACAATAACGGGACCGACGGGAAAGCCCGTTTTGACCGCCGTCTGATCGATGTCCTCGATTTTAGCCCCTTCGTCCAGCATGAACATGGCTTCCTGGAGGTAGCGGGAAATGACCCGGGAAGTGTAGAAGCCGACCCCGTCGTTCACAATGATCGGGGTCTTCTTGCACTTCACGCATAGATCGTACGCCGTCGCCAGAGCTTGTTTGGACGTGTGCTTGGTCGCGATGATCTCGATCAAGGGCATGAGGTGAACCGGCGAGAAATAGTGCATTCCGAGGAAGTTCTCCTTGCGTACGGAAGCCTCGGCCAGGCGGGTAATGGGAATGGCCGAGGTGTTCGAGGCAAATATCGCTCTCTCGGGCATTACAGCTTCCACATCTTTGATGATCCGGTGCTTCAAACCAACGTCCTCGAAGACGGCCTCGATGCACATATCGATGGCCTTGAATCCGCTGTAATCGTCCGTCACGCTGATCAGGTCGAAACGACGCCTGTACTCGAATTCGCCCCGGGGCCGGTTCATCCATTTGCCTTGGAGCACTTTGGAAGCCGCCTTGAGTCCTAGTCCCGCGGCTTGCAGGTCGCGGTCTTTCATTCGGACCATATAGTCGGCGTCCGCCTTGACGGCTGCTATGCCGTGCCCCATAATGCCGGCTCCCAGGACTCCGATCTTCTTGACCGGCGCCGGTTTGACCCCTTTTGCGGCGCCCATGTCCTTTTTTGCCGCCGTGTCCGCAAAGAACAGATGGATCAGGGAAGAGGCCTCCTTGGATACCGCCAGCTTTCCAAACCGCTTCGCTTCCTCTTCATAGCCCGCTTCCAGGCCTTGCGTAATGCCCATGTACACGCTCTCTAGAATCTCCAGAGGCGCGGGCAGCACGCCTTTGGTCTTCTTGAGGATCGTGCCTTTGGCTTGCTCGTACAGGGCCGGCATCATCTTTGCCGGGGGCAAAGCCAGCCGTTTCCGCTGGATGGAAAACACGCCCTTCGCGATCTGCCGGGCCCGTTCCATGGCCTTTTCCTTGAGTTGATAAGGCAAGACGATTTCGTCCGCCAGCCCAAGGCTTACCGCCTCGTCGGCGGCGATGTTCTTTCCGGTTAGAATGGCGTCCATTGCTTCCTGGAGCGGCACCAACCTGGGCAACCTCTGGGTGCCTCCTCCTCCGGGCAGGAGCCCCAGTTTCACCTCGGGCAGCCCCAGGATGGTCTTGGGAGACTTGGTCACTATACGGTAGTGGCACGCCATGGCGAGTTCGAGTCCGCCTCCCAGGGCCGGGCCGTGGATGGCCGCGATGATCGGTTTTCCCAACTTCTCGATCTTCTCGAAGGCGGCCTGGGTCCGCCGTGACATCTGGTAGGCCTGTTCTTCTTCCGTAACACCACGGATCATGGTGATATCCGCGCCGGCCAGAAAATTAGTCGGTTTTCCGAAAAGAACGGCTACCTTTATTTCAGGATCCGAGGATATTTTCTCGACGCAATCCAGCAATTCCTTCTCGGCCTGACCGTTCAGCGTATTCATAGGTGCGCCCGGCACGTCGTAATTCAGCACCGCAACACCTTGCCCGTCTTTTTCCATTGTGATGATTCTCTGATCGCTCATACGGTTTCTCCTCCGTCTATTCCTATGCCCTTGTTCAACTCGCTCGTTCCAACATCATGGCCCCGCCCGTACCGTTTGCAGCGCAGGCGGTCAGCAAACCGTATGTTCCGCCCACCCGGGGCAGTTGATTCGCGCACGTCGTGATCATGCGCGCCCCCGTTGCGCCGAAAGGATGACCCAGAGAAATGGATCCACCCATCATGTTGAATCGATCCATATTCACCTCTCCGATGGGTTCACTCAGACCTACGTTTTTCTCGAGCCAATCTTTGGCCGTGAACGCCTTGAGATTGCACAATACCTGGCCCGCGAACGCCTCGTGCATCTCGACCAAATCAATATCGGACAGCTTGAGTCCCGCGTTTTTCAGGGCCCTGGGCGTACTGTAGGCCGGTCCGAACAACATGCCCACATCCAGGTCGACTCCCGAGAATCCGAAGGACTTGATGAACGCTATAGGCGTATACCCCAGGGCCTTCGCCTTTTCTTCCGCCATCAGCAAGACGACTGCCGCACCGTCCGTGAGTGGGCTGGAGTTGGCGGCCGTAATGGTTCCCACCACCTTGTCGAACGCAGGGGGAAGCATGGCCATTTTGGCGCGATCCGGATTGGGCCGTACAAGATTGTCTTTGGTCACCGGTACGAAATTGGGAGGAGCGATCACCGGAGCCACCTCAAGGGGAATCCGGCCGTCCGCTATGGCTTCTCCCGCCAGCTTGTGTGTCCGGAAAGCATAATCGTCCTGCTCTTCCCGAGTAACGCCCCATTCCTGAACCATCAATTCGGTATGCTCGCCCATGGTGAGACCCGTATAAGCCTCCTGAAGCGGTGGCGGCTGGGGAATGAAATGCATGAGCGGCACCGAACCGATGGTCATGAATTGTTCCTCTACGGTTTTCTTGGCTTGGGCGGCCATGACGGCCTTACGAACCGGTTCTCCGACCATGATCGGCATGTCGCTCAGGCTTTCGGCGCCCCCGGCGATGCCCACGTCGGCTTGACCCGTGGCGATACTCATGGCCACGGTGGCCGAAGTGAGGATGCTCGAGGCACAAGCGAGCTGCATGTGATAGCAGTGAACGTTCTTCGGAATGCCGATACCCAATGCGGCAATGCGGGCCAGGTTGCCGGTGCTCGGTTTCGGGACCGAGATTCCCATGGCGACCTCGTCAATCTCTTTAAGAGGTATCTCCGTCCGGTTCACCAGTTCGGCCATCGCATTCTTGGCTAGGTCTATCGCCGTCATCTCCACAAAGTCGGTACCCACGCGGACAAAAGGGGTGCGATACCCTGCAATAACGGCTACACGTCTTAAGGACATTATCTACTCCTCCTATAAATGGTTTAGCCTGTCTCCGATCCAGTCGCCCGACAGGCGAAGTTGCCGGAATCACCTACGTCACAGCATGGTCGACCATACCGGGCGGCCGTACGGACCGTAAGAACGTAGGGTCCGATTTGAAGGAACCCCGGACTATATGCCGCCGAACACCGCGTTCGGGAAACCGGACGCGCCCGACCGTGCTTATCTCCTAAAGCTCCGACCGCTCGACAACCCTGCGGGTGGCCCACTCCAGAGCCTTCACTCCCCCGATGAGACTCTTGAATCGCTCGTCTTGCGTCTCTCCGTGGTAGTAGCGGTAGTAGATCTGCTGGAAGATGGCGCCCAGACGGAACAGTCCGAAGCAGGAATAGAAATCGCAATTGGCGATGCTACGTCCGGAATTCTGCTCGTAGAACCGAACCACTTCTTCCCGCGTGGGCACACCTTTCATGTTCGTCGGCACCAGACGCGCTACATGCAACTCCTCCGGATCGTCGTGCCGGATCCAGTAGCAGAGCGAATTGCCGAAATCCAGGAGCGGATCCCCGATCGTAGCCATCTCCCAGTCCAGGACACCGACAATTTTCGTGGGATCTTGTTCGTCCAGTACAACATTATCCAGCCGGTAGTCATTATGGACGATTCCAGGTCGGTCCGAGTCGGGAGGCATTTTTTCCAATAACCACTCCATGATGTCTTCCTGCTCCGGAGCATCCGGAGTTCGGGCGGCCCGGTATCGCTTGACCCACCCTTCCACTTGCCTTTTTACGTACCCTTGGGGTTTACCGAAGCTTTCCAGCCCAACGCTTTTATAATCGATGGAGTGAAGCTCCACCAACACCCTGAGGAAGTTCTCGGACAGCTCCCGCGCCTGTTCGGGGGAAAACGCGAGGCCCGGTGGGAGATCCTTCCGAAGGACGATGCCGCGCAATCGTTCCATTACGTAGAAAGGCGATCCCATGACGGACGGGTCATCGGTGTAGGCAAGGGGAGTCGGGCAATATGGAAACGTCGAATGCAACGCGTTCAGAATCCGATACTCCCGCCCCATGTCGTGAGCCGTGGCCGCCTTGGTGCCGAAGGGCGGCCGTCGAAGCACCAGTTCCCTGTTTCCCACGGCGAGGAGATAGGTAAGGTTGGAGTGTCCGCTGGGAAACTGCCGCACTGTAATGGATCCATCGAGGCCGGGTATGCAATCCTTCAAGAATGCCTCGATCTTAGAGGCATCCAGTTCTTCTCCCGTTCTCATGAGTGTCGCTGTGTCGGTGAAGCTCATGCTCCTGTTCCTCTTCCATGTTCGGATCGACCTGGTCTCTTTTCAGACAGATCGCTTCTACGGCGTCAATGACAAAATCTGCGAACCGATCCACGGAGACGTCTCTGCGAGCGTACTTCCATCTCTTGAGATACCAATCCTGCACCATCGCTTTGATCATGCCGGCCGCCAGTCGGCTGTCGCGCCGGACGAACACGCCTTCTTCCTGTCCCAGACTGATGATGTCCGAGAACACTTTCTCCGTGTCCAACTCGCTTGAAATAGCCTTTTTCCTTTCCTCTTTGCTCAGGTTCCTGGCCTCCATGTACGAAAAATAAAACCACGGACGCATGACTTCGCTCAAATACACGTGTGTGCGTATGGCTGCACGCAACTTCGCTCTTGGCGTGCTTTCCTCTTCGGAAAGTTCTCTTAGAAGCCTCAGAGTGATGGCTCTGCCGGTGCTCTGCAGAATTTCAGCCAACTCTTCCTTGCTGGAAAAGTAGGCATAGAGCGAACCCGTACTCATTCCGGTTTCCCGGCTGAGGTCCCTCATGCTCATGGCCTGGAACCCTTTCAGATTGCTGATCCTGAGAGCGGCGTCCAGGATATGCGCCAGGTTCTTGACAATGGTCTTTTCTTTTTTTATCCGGATCGTTTCCCTGTTCTCGGCATACGTCTCCTGGTAGATCTCTTGCCTGGAAAGGTTCACGAGTTCCTGAAAATCCGAAAAAGTCATGTCGTACTAACGCTCCTCCTCCGCCGGAATCCGTGCATTCCCCGGCCCCGGCAGCGCTTTTCCCCGGTCTTGGAGTTCCCGACCGGGTCAAATGCATATCCCTGCGACGTCAACTTAGCCGCTTGCCCGCGTATTCGCGAAGGATCCGTCTGGCCACCGACATCTGATGGACTTCATCCGCCCCGTCCAGGATACGGGCGGCGCGCTCGTGCCGGAAAAAATAGGCCAGTATCGTGTCGTCGGTCATGCCGAGGCCGCCGTGCACCTGAAGAGCCCGATCAACGACTTGTTGCAGCACGTTGGCCACGAAGAATTTGATCAACGAGATTTCCTCGCGGGCCTCTTTAACTCCCTTGTTTTGCATCTTCCAGGCTGCATGGAGGACCAGCAGCCTGGCCGCCTTAATACCGGCCGCACTGTCGGCGATCCAGGATTGGACGATCTGTTTGTTGCTCAGGGTTTCATCCGGGCCGATAGGTCTCGTCAGAGCCCGAGAGCACATCAGGTCGAAGGCGCGATTGCAGATGGCGATCCAGCGCATACAGTGGTGAATTCTGCCCGGGCCGAGTCGTTGCTGAGCAATGACAAATCCGTGCCCTTCCTGACCCAGAAGGTTGGTTTGCGGTACTCTGCACGACTGGTAGAGTATCTCCGCGTGACTGGCCCAATCGGAACCGGCATGGCCCATGACCGGAATATTTCGTACCAGATTGAAACCCGGCGTATCGGTGGGGACGATGATCATGCTTGCACGGTAGTGAGGGGGCGCATCCGGGTTGGTGACGGCCATGACAATGGCGAAGGCGGCGCCGTCCGCCGCCGTGGTATACCATTTCTGTCCGTTGATCACGTAGTCCGCGCCGTCCTTGACCGCCGTGGTTTTCAGCATGACCGGGTTTGAACCCGGCGTATCCACTTCCGTCATGGAAAAGCAGCCTCTGATTTTTCCTTCAACCACCGGCCGGAGATAGAGTTCTTTCTGTTCTTGAGTGCCGTAGGTGTGCAGAATCTCGTTGTTGCCGGCGTCCGGAAACTGGCACCCAAAGACATAATGCGCCAGCGGACACCTTCCCAGGACCTCGGAAGCCAGACCGAATTCCACGACATCGAGTCCCATGCCTCCATATTCACGAGGGTGGGGAGGGGCCCATAACTCCATCTTGCGGACCATTCGACGCTTTTCCTCGAGTTCGGGCAGCAGTTCGGAGAACGGTCGGGTCAGGAACGCCGGCTCCATAGGTATGAGTTCCTTTTCCACGAACTCGTTCATCATATCGATGATGACCTGCATTTTTTCCGATATGGCAAAGTCCATGATGTGTTCCTTTTGGTGTGTCGGCTTCTATCCGTACGTGAGCAGTTCCGGTTGATTGTGCAGTTCGAGATGGGCTGACGAATTGAAAAAGGAAAGACCTAGACGTTGGTCGTTGTATTGAACGAGAGACACCGACGTGTTGCGGATACTCCTGGCGAGTGTGATGGTGATTTCATTCGAGAGTCCCAGGACCATGCGCATGACGGCGCAGATGGCGCCTCCCGAAGTGAAAATCGCAATGGATTTACGTCGCCCGTTCTCCGCCATCACTTGGGTGATTCCTGATTGAACCCGTCGGGTAAAGGACTCCCACGTCTCCACCCCCGGTATATCGGACATTCCGGACATCCAGCGAAGCATGGCCGTTTCCTGAATTTTCTGAAAGGAACGAGGGTCCGTGAACACCGATTCGAACGCCGGAGACAGGGAAGCGTCTTCCCGAATCATGGCGGGAGCCTGGGCCCGGATGATGGAAAAGGTATCGTGTTCGTTGAATTCGGGACGGATGTGAAAAGGCGGTTTTCCGTTGCCGGTAGAGATCCTGGCCATGACGTTCCGTGCGGTCGCCTGTTGCCGTTGGAGGGATCCGGCGTACACGGCGTCGAAGACCACCCCTGACCGGGCGAAATAATCGCCGAGGATTTGGGATTGCTTACGGCCCAGTTCGGAGAGACGATCGTAGTTCTCGTGTCCGAAGGATGCCTGGCCGTGTCGAATCAGATAAATCAGGCTCATGAGTGCCCACTGTGGAAAGTGTCGGCTGCCGCGTTTTCTCTGAAGTGTTTACATTAGAATGTATATACGTTTTTATGCCACATTCTTGCGTTTCGCAAGGTGTTTCTCATCGAGAAGCCAGTCATGCCGGAGGATCGATGCCCCGGCGAATATCCGGTCGTGTTTGAGCGTTCAGAAGGAAACGGGGTTGGACATCCGTTCGAATGTTCGATACGTTGGATCACTATATAATAAGATGTGTTGATCGACGTCAAGAAATTTCTACCGAACGTTCGCTTTTTTTCTTGATCGGGATCCGACACGGGGATACAATTTAACACATCTGCCGGCCCGATGAATTCCATCTTCCTTCATCGCTCCCCAGGTCTCTTGGCGAACCATGAAACTACTCGCGTGTGTCAAACAGATTCTTGACTTTGAAGCCGCCGTCCCTAGGGATACGCGTGCGCACGCGATCACGCCCGGAGGGACGACTCCCACCAAGGTGAACCCATTCGACCTGTTTGCCGTTGAGGAATGTCTCCGTCTCAAAGATACCATCCCGGCAACCACCGTCGACGTTGTTTCCGTGGGTCCGAACCGGGCCGCTGATGCCCTGAGGAAAGCACTGGGCATGGGAGCGGACCGGGGTATCCACATCTCCACGACCGGGGAAGCGGAACCGAGCCCTTTCACCGTCGCCTGCCGGATCGCCTCGTATGCACGGAAGGCGTCCTACGACCTCATTGTCACCGGCATGATGACGGAGGACGGCATGCATGCCCAGGTGGGACCGATCATTGCGGAAATGCTCTCCCGTCCCTGCGCCATAGCAGCCGTCGTTCTGGACCCATCCATCGAGAAGAAACGGGTCTACGTGGAAAAGGAAGTGGAGGGCGGGATGCGAATCGAGGCGGAACTCGAGTTACCGGCCGTGGTGGCGGTACAGATCGGCGTCGGCAAGCCGCGGTATCCCTCGCTGTCGAACATTCTGCGCGCAAAGAACCAGGAACTGGAGATCGTGGATGCGGGATCGTTCGAGCAGCCTGCACCCCGTGACGTTGTCTTGCGCCTGCACCCTCCCCGAAAATCGCGCTCCGGAACGATCCTGCAGGGGACAGGAGAACAAAAAGCCGTCGAACTCCTGAATTTCCTGCGCGGAAAAGCGCTTCTTTGAAGGTCTTGAAATCATGAGCCGGAACGTCGTGGTGGTTGTCGAGCATCATGAAGGTAAACTCAGGCCCGTCACAAGGGATTTGATGGCCTGCGCCTCGATACTCCGGCGTCTCCTGTCCGGCCGAATAACGGCGGTGATCCTCGGGCGCGACATCGCCGGCCTGGCGCATGAAACGGCCGGGATGTACGGCGTTTCCGTCCTTGGAATCGAAAATCCGGCGCTCCGCGACTACAATGGCGAACATTGGAAAAGCGCTCTGAAAGGAGTTCTTGCCGATCTTGCTCCGTCCTACGTGTGTGTCGGTCATACCCTCGAAGGCATGGAATTCGCTCCCGGCCTCTCAGTGACGCTCGGGGCGGCATGTGTTACGGGAATAGAACACGTCGGCGGCGATCCGAGTCGGGTCCTTCTCACCCGATCGATCCATGGCGGAAAGCTCCTCGCCGAGGTCACCCCATGTGTTGAAACCACTGTACTTACGGTGCAGCCGGGATCCTTCTCCGGATTTCCATTTGGGGCGAACGCGCCCGGCGCCGTCGAACTCCGATCCGTATCGATCCCCCCTTCGTCCTCGCGCACAGTGGGTATTAAAAGGTCCAAAGATCGGAATACCGCATTGGCGGATGCCGATGTCATTGTGGCGGCCGGGAAGGGGATCGGCAAGAGGGAAAATATTGAACTGGTGAAACGATTGGCGGCCCTGTTCCCCAAATCCGCTGTCGCCGGCTCCAGGTGGGTAGTAGACGCAGGATGGATGGAGCACAAACAGCAGGTGGGTCTCACCGGGGCCACCGTAAAGCCAAAGCTCTACATTGCTTGCGGCATATCCGGAGCATCGCAACACATTGTGGGGATGAGAGAATCGGAATTCGTTGTTGCCATAAACAAAGATCCGTACGCGGCGATTTTCAAGTTCGCCGATGTCTGTATTGTCGAAGATCTGACATCCTTCATCCCGGTCCTGATCGATCGGTATGAAAAACAAGTCAGGAATGAATGCATTCCCACAGCGTCTTGACAGCCCGTTGAAACGGCCGGGTTGTTACAGGCCGTTGAAAAACGCGATTTACGGTGTTGCTCTTCATCCCTCGTCACTGCGACGTACTCTATGTACGTCGACCCAACCGACCTGAAAGGAGCGTTTTCATGATCGAGCCGATACGTGAGAACCTGTTTCGCATGGAAATCCCTCTCCCGGAAAGCCCACTCAAGTTCACGAATTCGTATGTCATACTGGATCCGGAAAGGAATCTGGTGATCGATACGGGCTTCAATCGGCCGGAATGTTTGGACGCCATGACGCGAGGCCTCAAGGAGCTCGACGTGGATCTTCAGAGGACCGATCTTCTCATCACGCACCTTCATGCGGATCATTTCGGACTTGCCGCGAAACTGGCGTCCGATACCTCCAGGATCTACTTCAATCGGCCCGACGCGGAAGCCATGCAGAATCTGGGAGACTGGGAGCCTATCATAACCTACGCGGCCATGAACGGGTTTCCTGAAGACGGGCTTCGGTCTCTCATCAGCAATCATCCCGGCATCAAATACGGCCCTGAATTCATCCCCGAGCTGACGTTCCTGGACGACGGCGACACGATCCGTGCCGGAGGCTACCTGCTCCTGTGCATACAGACGCCCGGCCACACCAGGGGTCATATTTGTCTGTATGAGCAGGATAAGAGGATCCTGTTTTCAGGGGACCATATCCTTCACGACATCACTCCCAACATCCAGTGCTGGTGGGACCACGAGAACCCCTTGAAAAACTACCTGTCGAGCCTCGAGAGAGTCCAAGAGATGGAAGTAGATCTGGTATTGCCCGGCCACAGGAGGCGTTTCACGGACTGCAGGGGGCGCATCCTGGAGTTGAAAGAACATCATCGGAATCGCGTCGAGGAGGTCATGGAGATCCTTGCCCGGGGACCGAAAAACGCCTATGGAGCAGCTTCCTACATGACGTGGGATATTGCCTGCGACTCGTGGGAGCAGTTCCCCGTAGCGCAGAAATGGTTCGCCACCGGCGAGGCCATTTCCCACCTGAGATTCCTCGAGGAGGAAGGGCGGGTCGTCAGAGAAACGGGAACCCCAACCATCACCTACAAACTCGGTTCTTCCTTGTAGAGAACCTTCGCACGCTGCCTCGGAATCCCATGCCGGCCGTTTCGCCGGAGTTCTTCCGGAGCCCCGACCGTTCATGCGAAAACAGAGCTTGTAAGTGTTCACGGGAGGAAAACTTTTGAAAAAGTTTTCCTCCCGTACCCTCCTTTAAAAACTTCTCAGCTCGGCGCCACCCCTGCGGGAGGCGCCCACAGGGTAATTGCCGCGTGGGGGAAGTCTTTGAGCCTGCACCCCCAAATGCCCTCTGAACAGATACCAGAGCTTTTCCTTTTTAGACCACCTCTACGGCGTGATCCTGCCCCAACAGAAGAGACCGGGATATCTGAGACCTGTCGGAAGGGCGGTTTCATTGGAGAGCCGGCCGGAACAGGGAACTGCGGTCCTGGTTGTATTGCCCATCGCTTCGGAGACGTGACGGATCCGGAACGTCGCTGTGTCAAGATGTAACAGATCAGAATGTGCAGGCGCAAAGCTCCTGAATGGGGCTCGATCACCCTGGAGCGGCCGCAACAGAAAGAACGCAGATCCTGCATCCTTACCTAGCGGAACTCTTTCCCGCTCCGCCTCCTCCTAAACACGGTAAGCGGCCCGGAGGAGGCTCCCGGATCGGGACCCCGCCATCCGCTACCCTTCGGACAGCTTCTGCACGCGGATGGGGCGTTTCTCCAATTGTTGACCCGCCTTGCTCATAATCAGGCTTTTCAGGCTGTCTTTCGCCTTTTTGGCGTCGTCTCTGGACAAATAATAAGACCGGATGCCCTGGATCTCTGAATACACCTCGTCAACAGGCTTCCAGTGATTCTTATCGATCTTGACTTCAACCGCGTACATGGCTTCAGCCCGCCGCACGGCGAGTAAACACACATCCCCCAGTTCCTTCTCCAAAGCGCGTATCTTTTCCAACTGTTCTGCCGTGAGTTCGGGAAACTGACTCATTGTCGTGCTCCGATCATACTCCGTATCGATGTTCAGGCTACCGCACGTTCGGATGGCTCCGCATAACGGAACCGGGAATAGGGGATATTGTATTTGGAGATTTTGTACTGAATGATCCGCTTGGTGGTGCCCAGCGACTCGGCCGCTTTGGTCTGATTACCATTGCATGCTTTCAATGCGTCCGTAATCAGTTCCATCTCGTAAGCGGCCACCAATTGTTTCAATTCGCCTCTGGGGACATCATGCTCGGAACCCGACTTAACCTGCAGCGTAGGGGGAAGGTGCTGCGCCTCGATGACGTCTCCTCTAGCCAGAAGCACCGCCCGTTCCATGCAGTTCTCCAACTCCCGCACATTGCCCGGCCAGCGGTAGGTGGTAAGGAGATCGATGGCCGAGGTTGAAATCCGGTGTATGTTCTTGCCCATGTTGCCGGCGTACTTTTCCGCGAAATAGTCGGCCAGCAAAAGGATGTCGGCGCCGCGTTCCCTCAGGGCAGGGGCCATGATGGGAAACACGTTAAGACGATAATAGAGATCCGATCGGAACCGGCCCTGCTCCATAAGCACCATCAGATCCTGATTGGTGGCGGCGATAACGCGGACGTCCACCTTGATCGTCTTCGACGAGCCCACCCGTTGGATTTCTCCTTCCTGAAGCACTCGAAGCACTTTGGCTTGAGCCAGAGGGGAGAGTTCTCCCACTTCGTCGAGAAAGATCGTGCCCCCTTCGGCGAGTTCGAAACGTCCGGGATTGGACGAGACCGCACCGGTAAATGCTCCCTTGGTATGCCCGAAAAGCTCGCTTTCGATCAGGCTGTCCGGCAGAGCGGCGCAGTTTACCTTTACGAACGGGCCGTCCCTTCTCGAACTGAGATTGTGGATGGTTTCGGCGACGAGTTCCTTGCCGGTTCCGGTCTCTCCGCTGATCAGAACCGTGGCGCGACTGTCGGCCACCTGGCTGATAAGAACGTTGATTTCCTTCATGCGCTTGGAATTGCCGATCATATTGCCGTCCAGAGGCCGCGTTTGAGAAAACAATTCTTTGAGTCGAGCGTTTTCTTCCACCACGGACCGTGTGAACACTTTTCGGGCAATGAGTTCAGCCACGGCCGAGAGGAAGCGGACTTCGGCCCCCAGATCGGCTACCAATCTCGATAGTTTGTCGGTGGAAAGCACTCCGACCACATTGTCTTCGTATACAATGGGTACGCAGATGAAGGCCAGTTCGGTACGATCGACGGTCCGGCGCGCTCCGGTCCGGTCCAGGAAAAGCGGTTCCTTGTCCAGGTCATAGAAAGCCATGGGGCGGCCGGTTTTTGCCACGCGGCCGGTGACCCCCTCGCCCAACAAATAGCGACCGCGGAACTGCGCGTCCGGACTCAATCCGTGCCCCACCACCAGATGGACTTCGTCGAGATCCCTCCGGAGCACGGAGATCATGCCCCGCTCGAGGCCCATTCCTTGTTTGAGCAGATCCAACACGTGTCGGAAGCAAGACTCGAGGTCTTCCGAGGTATTGATGGCTCGGGCCACGCGATACAGGGTTTCCAGTTCTTCTTTGCGAAACGATTCTTGGTTCAATTCATATTCCATAAGGACGAACTCTACTACAAAAATGTATCGAAGTAAAGAAGCGATACAAAAATGTTTCTTCACTGTTTGGCGGTCCGGAGCCTTTAATGGGCTAATTGGTTGAAATGGTTTGCTTACTCCCCATCAACCGCAATGGCATATTAATTGCTCATATGTAGCGCATACTCGGAACAGAGAGGCATCAGGGTCCGTGGAAACGAATCTGTTTCAATGAAAACGGCTCCCGCGTACGCCCCTCATCCGGCTTTCCTCTTGCCCCAGAGCGATACAGGAGCGCCTTCGTTTTGCCTGTGAGTTTGTAATTATGGCCGAGATGAGTTAGGAATTCAAACATATGGGTAGAAGGGGAGCCTGTATCACCGGCTCTCCATTTTTTTTGAACGTTTTCGTATGATCCTGGCTATGATGGAAAGACGGAAGCCGTTGCCGCCGCGCAGTGAATGCCGGTCCCGGCTGCCGCGAGAAATATAACGGAGTGTAAAATGTGTCGCTTGTTTGCTGTTACGTCCGATGCGCCGTTATCTCCCATGAGAGCCGTCGACGCTCTAAACGTCATGAAAGAAGGTCACGACGGTTCGGGCGTCGGGTTGTTCATGACCGGTCTGGGAGGCGAACTCGAGAGATACAAGAACTTGCCGATCCTGTCCGGAATCGTCACGTCACGGGGTCTCGAGAAGGTGGACCAGTGCATGTCCGAAAAGGGTTTCACGCCTTTGCACCAGGTTTCGTTCGAAAGGGGCGCTTCATTGTCCCCCTTTACGCCCAAACGGGAAATGTACCTGGTTCGCGTGTACGATACGCCCAAAAACCTGGAATGGGATGTGCTGACGGAACAGGAGCGTCAGGACCGATACATCGAGATCCGCCTGGCCCTCCGGGAAATGGGCTTAGCGGACGAATCCATCATCGCGTACTCTTTTTGGCCGGACGCGGTCATGATCAAAGAAATTGGCGATCCGGTGGAGGTGGCGCGGTACCTCGGGTTGGATCGGGAGGGCCTGTCCGCCAGGATCATTCTGGCGCAGGGCCGCCAGAATACCAACTACGCCATTACCTTATACGCCTGCCATCCGTTTTTTGTCCAAGGTTACGCCACGATGACCAACGGGGAGAACACGGCGTTTGGTCCGATCCGGGAATTCCTCTCATCCAGAAGAGTTCCCGGATATGTGGGATACGAATCCGACTCAGAGGTGTTTACTCATATTCTCCATTACGTGCACAGGCGGTTGGGGCTGAATCTGGAAACGTACAAGCACGTCATAACGCCTTTGAAGGACGAATCGTTGAGCGCTCATCCGGATGGGGAGGAACTGCGCAAACTGAAACACGTGATGCGCCCCCTGATCATTGACGGGCCCAATTGCGTCATCGGATGTCTGCCGGATCATACGCTGCTCATGGTGCAGGACAGCAAAAAGCTGCGTCCGGGCGTATGCGGAGGGCGGCCGGGCCGGTTCGTGTTCTCCTCGGAGATGTGCGGTCTGGAGTATATGGTTCCGAATCGCGATAAGACCAGGGACATACAGCCCATGGGCGCGGACATGGTCACGGTTGGCGAGGATGGAAAGGAGATGCGGCTTTGGAGCCAATGGGATCGATATACATTAACCCGAGCAGCCTGAGCGTTAAGGATCTGCCTTGGCAGATCTACTGGGATAAGGAGAAGTGCACCCTCTGCGGACGGTGTACTTCGGTATGCCCCGTACGGGCCATCGAGATGGGCGTCTTCCGAAAAAGAATCGTAAACGTGGACGTCAACGACAGAAGCGCGGCCTCCAATGTGTATACCATCTATTACGGGATCAAACAGCAGACCGAGGTGGCTCGGGCATGCATCGGATGCGCCATGTGCGATCTGGTTTGTCCCAATCGCGCGATCTATCCTCTTCGGTCCGATGAAATGGACAAGTTGCGGTTTCACATCGATCAGGGCGGTGAGCCCAGGAAGCGGGGCGGCCGGCGTAACTCGCCCGGCACACTGCTGGACCAGATCAAGTTCACCCGCATATCGATGCTGACGGACCCGGCTCTGGATGCGGGGCGTCACGAATTTGAACTGAGGACCCTCCTGGGCCGTATCCTGCCGCCGGAAGACATGCTTTCTCATGTGGAAGAGCACGGATGGAGCCTTCCTGTCCGGGAGATCTATCCGCTGATCATCGGCAGCATGTCGTTCGGAGCCCTGTCCCCCACGATGTGGGAAGGCCTGCAGATGGGCATCGCGTATCTCAACGAAGAGCTCGGTATGCCGGTGCGTATGGCCAGCGGCGAAGGCGGGGTTCCGCCCCGTTTCCTGAGATCGCGATTCCTGAAGTACATGATTCTGCAGATTGCGAGCGGGTATTTCGGTTGGGACGAGATTCTGCACGCCATTCCTGAAATGAAAGAGGATCCGTGCGCGGTGGAGATCAAATACGGGCAGGGCGCCAAACCCGGCGATGGCGGATTGCTGATGTGGTACAAAGTGAACAAGCTCATTTCAGCCATAAGAGGCGTACCCGTGGGGGTCAGCCTCCCCAGCCCGCCTACGCATCAGACCAAATACTCGATCGAGGAATCCGTGGCCAAGATGATCCAATCCATGTATATGGCCTGGGGATTCCGAGTACCGGTCTATCCGAAGATATCGGCTACGAAGACCACCCTGGCCGTGCTGAACAACCTGGCCAGGAACACGTTCGCCGCCGGTCTGGCCGTGGACGGAGAAGACGGCGGTACGGGCGCGGCGTATAATGTGTCTCTCAACGCCACGGGACATCCCATCGCCAGTAACATCCGGGACGCTTATTTGACGCTGGCCCACATCGGAAAGCAGAACGAACTGCCGTTGTTTGCGGCGGGTGGGGTCGGAAAAAGCGGCAATCCGGCGTCCAATGCGGCTGCCTTGATCATGCTCGGCGCCAGTGCGGTTCAAGTGGGCAAGGTCGTCATGCAGGCTTCGGCCGGTTGTCTGGGTTCAGAGGGGGATCGTTGCAACATCTGCAATGTCGGGCTTTGTCCCAAGGGAATCACCTCTCAGGATCCTCGAATTTACCGGAGGCTGAATCCCGAACATGTGGCGGAACGGCTGGTCGATATGTTTGTCTCTTTTGATACGGAGCTTAAGAAAATCGTGGCTCCGCTCGGTCGTTCGACCTCTCTGCCCATCGGTATGTCGGACGCTTTGGGTATCGCGGATGCAAACGCGGCCGAACGATTAAAGATCTCTTATGTTTGCTAGCACCGAGGAAGTAAATAGATCGTGAAGCAAGAGCTTTATGTGATAAAGGGATTCATTGAAGGCGAGCGGATATCTACCCGCGCCCTGGAGGAGGAAATTCAGGAAGCGCTGAACAACGGCGAGCGCCGGCTCCAAGTGGCCGCCCACGGCCAACATGGCATCGGGGGGCGACTCTGGCGGGCCGGAGATCAGGAGGTCTATCTTCAGGTTACCGGCTATCCCGGGCAGCGTCTTGGCTCCATGGGTTTTCCGAATACGCGCATTGAATGCATGGGCCCGGCGTCGGACGATACCGGCTGGCTGAATGTGGGCGCGGAAATCACCGTCCACGGGAACGCCACCAATGGGACGGCCAATGCCATGGCCCAGGGTCGTGTCTACGTGGGTGGAAAGATCGGCGCCCGCGGAATGACCATGACCAAACACAATCCGCGCTTCGACTCGCCCGAGTTATGGGTATTGGGATCCGCCGGCGACTCTTTTGCGGAATTCATGGCGGGCGGAATCGCGGTTATATGCGGCGTGGAACCGCACGATCCCGAGCATGTGCTGGGATATCGGCCTTGCGTGGGCATGGTGGGCGGGAAGATCTTTTTCCGGGGGCGGCAGGCATCGTTCAGCGAACACGACGCTAAACTCGTTGACGTGGATGAAGACCACTGGACATGGCTGGAAACGCGCTTGCCCGTGTTCTTGCAGAAGATTCACCGTGCGGACCTGTCGGAAACCTTGCTGAATCGAAGGGAATGGCGGCTACTGGTTGCGAGGACGCCTTTCGAAAAGAAGGAGAAAGCGCGCCGCCCCATGGCTAATTTCCGGCGGCAGGTCTGGGAAGCGGAGCTCGGGAAGGGGGGAATGATCGGCGATCTCGTTGAAGAGGCCGGACAGATCCCCCTGATCGTAACCGGTGATCTTCGACGATACAGACCTACATGGGACCATGCCAAGGCGATGCCGCCCTGCCAGTTCAGTTGTCCGAGCGGGATTCCGGTGCATCGTCGCTGGGCCCTGATTCGAGAGGGCAAGGTTCAGGAAGCTTTAGACCTGTCCCTCAACTATACCCCCCTGCCGGCCACGGTTTGCGGCTACCTGTGCCCGAACCTGTGCATGCAAAGCTGCACTCGGGGTGAAAACCTCATGGAGCCGGTAAATGTAACGACGCTCGGGCAGGCCAGTGTAAACGCCGTTCCTCCCGCAACCGAGCCGCCTACCGGCCATGAGATTGCGGTTATAGGAAGCGGGCCCGGAGGGTTGTCCGTGGCCTGGCAGTTGGCGCTTAAAGGACACAGGGTCACTGTGGTGGACAGGGAGCAGAGCATCGGAGGGAAGATTCACCTGGTCATCCCCGAAGAAAGGATACCGCAGGACGTCCTGGACGCGGAGTTGCATCGTATGCATGGCGTCATCGCCGAGTTCAGGATGGGTGTCGAGGTCACGGCCGAGTCCTTCGACCGCATGAAACAGCAGTATGAATACATCGTAATTGCTACGGGAGCCCATGCGCCAAGAACTCTTCCCATCCCCGGTGGAGAGCGGATCGTGAATTCTCTTGAATTCCTTCGAAAAGCCAGGTCCGGGGGCCTCCTCGATGTCGGAAAGAGCGTCGTGGTCATCGGCGCCGGAAACGTGGGCTGCGACGCGGCCGCTCAAGCCGGACGATACGGGGCCGAGAGCATCGCATTGGCGGACATCCAGGAGCCCGCTTCGTTTGGCAAGGAACGCAGGGCCGCGGAAGCGGCGGGCGCCCGCTTCATCTGGCCGAAATTTGTGGAAAAAGTCGACAAGGAAGCAGTATGGTTTACGGATGGGGATCGCCTGCCCGCGGACACGGTAATCATGGCCATCGGTGACGTTCCGGTCTTGGAATTCATTCCGGAAAAGATTAAAACGGAACGTGGTTTCATCCTGGTGGACGACACGTTTCAAACCACGGATCCTCAGGTGTTTGCCATCGGCGACGTGGTAAAACCCGGCCTGATAACGGATGCCATCGGCATGGGGAGAGTGGCCGCCGAAAAAATCGACGCTTTGACCAAAGGCCGGGAGTACGTGGCGCCGAAAAAGGAAAAGGTCGATACCTCGTTTGTGAAACCGTTTTATTTCGAAGCCAAAGCGGTCGAAGGAGATCTCACGTCTCAGGCCCGCTCTTGCGCATCGTGTGGCGCTTGCCGCGACTGTGGAATTTGTCAGACCATTTGTCCCATGACCGCCATCGACCGGAAAGAGGAGAAGGGGGAACCCATTCTTTCCGTGATTGCGGAGAGGTGTATAGGCTGCGGTTTCTGCGTGGCTGCATGCCCCTGCGGAATTTGGCATTTGAGGGAAAACGAGCTGTCCGGCTGATTGAAAGGGCATGTCTTGCGTATCGCGATGGTTCAGACCGACCCGGTGGTAGGGGATCTGGATAAGAATTCGGAATTGATCCGGGAGGGCATCCGTGACGCCCGCGAACTGGGTTGCCGGCTGGTCCTGTTTCCGGAGTTGAGTCTGGTGGGATATCCGTTGCGGGATTTGCTGGAACGGACCGCATTCGTCGAGGCCAACCTTCGGGCCCTGGAAGCCCTGATCCCCGAAACCAGGGGGATCGCCGCTCTCATCGGATACGTGGCGCGGAATCCCAGGAGTTCCGGAAAGCCGAACATCAATGCGCTGGCCCTGGTTGATGACGGTAGGTTTGTGGCTCAAGGCGGCAAGAACCTGCTTCCTTCCTACGATGTGTTCGATGAAACGCGTTACTTCGAGCCGTTCGGATCCCCGCTGATCTACAAGCTCGACGGCTTGCGTATCGGGTTCACCGTATGCGAGGACGTATGGAACGACAAAGACTTTTGGAAGCGGCCCATTTACAGGGAAGATCCCGTCCAGGATCTCTGCCAAAGGGGAATTGACCTCCTTGTGAACGTCTCGGCCTCTCCTTATTACAAAGGCAAGATCTCCTTCCGGGAGCGTATGCTGGCCGCTCTGGCCCGAAAATACAAAGTGCCCTTCCTCTACCTGAATCAGGTGGGTGGGATGGACGAACTGCTGTTTGACGGCGTCAGCATGGCGTTCGACAGAGAGGGAACTCTTACGGCCAGGGCCGCGGAGTTCGAGTCCGACCTCGTTGTCTGGGACAGTGATACCGACGGAGGGGAGATTCGGGAACGGTCCGATAATGAAGAGGCGTCCGTCCTTAAGGCCTTGGAAATGGGGCTCAGGGATTATGTTCAGAAGTGCGGTTTTCGCAGGGCCCTTGTCGGGCTGAGCGGCGGCGTCGATTCGTCCCTGGTGGCGTGCATTGCGGCTCGGGCGCTGGGAGCGGGAAACGTGCTTGGGGTCGGCATGCCCTCACCGTACACGTCGGAGATGAGTAAAGAGGACGCCCGGACTCTGGCCCGGAACTTGGGCATTCGATTCGAAGAGATACCCATCGGCCCGTTGATGGAATGCTTTGAGAGCACGCTGGCTCCCTATTTCAAAGGGCTGATCGCGGATGTAACCGAAGAGAACGTTCAAGCCCGTATTCGCGGCAACATTCTGATGGCGTTCAGCAACAAATTCGGCTCGTTGCTGCTGTCCACCGGTAACAAGTCGGAAATGTCGGTGGGCTATTGCACGCTCTATGGGGATATGTGCGGAGCTTTGGCGGTCATTGCCGACGTGCCTAAAACCCTGTGCTACGATTTGTGCAGGCGAATCAACGAAGAAAGGGACGTGATCCCCCAACGCGTGCTGACGAGGCCGCCCAGCGCGGAACTCAGGCCGAATCAGCAAGACCAGGACAGTCTGCCTCCATACGAGGTGTTGGACGGCATTCTGTACTCGGCCGTGGAGCTGAACCTGGGTTTAGCGGAAATCGTCGCAAGGGGACACGATGAGAAAACCGTGCGGGAGATGCTGAGAGCCATGGATTTGAGTGAGTATAAACGATGGCAGGCGCCGCCCGTACTGAAGGTGACCACGAGGGCGTTTGGATACGGCCGCCGATATCCCTTGGCCCGTTTGCCGGCCGTGTACTGAGATACGACGGCTTGTTTTTGGGACGGTAAAGGCGAAAACATGTTCGAGGACCTCAAACAATCAAGTGCAACAACCGTGGGCGCCCTATAGTCCCGGGATTCGGACATAGGGTCTTTTCCGAGAGCTGAAACTTAAAAGCTGCGACGATGGACATTCCGGGAACATCCATCGGAATGCAGCGCTTAAGAACACGACACCAAGGAGGGAACAATATGAGTGACAACGCATTAACTCCCAAAGACGTAACACGTATGATAGAGAAAGAAGACGTTAAGATGGTGGATCTCAGATTCATGGACTTTCCGGGCCTTTGGCAGCACTTCTCCGTGCCGCCCAGAGAGATCTCGTTAGAGACGTTCGAAGCGGGTCTGGGGTTCGATGGATCGAGCATCCGCGGCTGGCAAGCCATAAACGAATCGGACATGCTGGTGAAGCCGGTTCCGGAATCGGCGTTTATCGATCCGTTTTTCGAGGCCAAGACGCTGGTCATGATCTGCAACATCTGCGACCCCATTACGGGCGAAGACTATACGCGGGATCCTAGAAATATCGCACGCAAGGCTGAAGCCTATCTGAAAACCACGGGCATCGCGGAGACCGCTTACATTGGTCCGGAAGCCGAATTTTTCATCTTCGACGACGTCCGGTTCGACCAGAACGAACATGAAGGGTACTATCACCTGGATTCCATCGAAGGCCGATGGAATGCCGGGCGAATAGAGAGTCCGAACTTGGGCTACAAGCCCCGCTACAAAGAAGGCTACTTCCCGGTTCCGCCAACGGACAGCCAGCAGGATATCCGAAGTGAGATGGTGTTGCTGTTGGAACAGATCGGGGTCGCCATTGAAGCGCAGCATCATGAAGTGGCCAGCGGCGGCCAGGCCGAGATCGACATGAGGTTCTCGTCCCTGGTAGCTATGGGCGACAAGCTGCTTAAATACAAGTACGTGATCAAGAACGTTGCGAGAAAGCACGGAAAGACCGTGACCTTTATGCCTAAACCGCTGTTCAACGATAACGGAAGCGGAATGCACGTGCACGTGTCTCTCTGGAAGGATGATGTGAATCTGTTCGCAGGAGACAGATACGCCGGTATGTCCGAGATGGCCCTTTACGCCATAGGCGGCGTGTTGAAGCATACCCCTTCTCTGCTGGCGTTTTGCAGCCCTACGACGAACAGCTATAAACGACTGGTGCCGGGTTTCGAGGCTCCCGTTAACCTGGCGTATTCAAGCCGCAACCGAAGCGCAGCGGTGCGTATTCCGATGTACTCGCCAAGCCCTAGCGCCAAACGCTTCGAGTTTCGCTGTCCGGATCCGAGTTGCAACGGTTACCTAGCGTTTTCGGCCATTCTGATGGCTGTGTTGGACGGCATTCAGAACAAGATCGATCCGGGCGAACCGCTGGATAAGGATATTTACGACCTGCCGCCGGAAGAGCTGGCAACGGTTCCGCACACGCCGGGAAGCTTGAGGGAGTCCCTGAACGCTCTCGAGAACGATTACGAATACCTCTTGAAGGGCGACGTGTTTACGCCGGATGTGATTGAAACCTGGATTTCCTACAAGATGAAAAACGAGGTCCAGGCTGTGGATTTGAGACCACATCCGTGGGAATTCGCTCTGTATTACGATATCTGATACACGGGGATTTTCAGGTCCGTGTCAACTTCCCCGGTGAAGAGGAACCGTGCGGGAAATCCGGTGGCCTAGTTTTCCGGACGATATCTGATTCAACACGAGTTCAGGGGACTCCTTGGAACATCAAGGGGTCCCCTTTTCCTTTGGTGCTTCCGGGTGCATCGGGTATAATCACCATTGGAGAACGGGCTATGCCGACCAACGGTTGTTCTATCGCTGAACTGAAGAAACCCGGAAATCATGAAACCCGACGCGAATGAGATAAAGAGCGCCTGTCCCGAAGTCGATGAAGCCTTGGTGGCCGAGCATGTCTCCCGCCTGGACGACCGGTATTTCGAGATCTTCGACGTGAACGAGATCTGCAACCATCTGACGGGGCTCTCCGGCCTTTCGCCGGAACATCCCGTAGAGGTCTTGCTGGAAGACCTGGGTGAATCGCACGTGGATTGCACGGTGCTAGGTTTCGACTACCCTAACCTGTTCTCCCTGCTGGCCGGCGTACTGGCGGGAATGGGATTCAACATTCTATACGGCAACGTGTTCACATATGGATCCGCCTCTCTCGAGGAGCTTCCTAAACGAAAGGGCCGGCAGTTTGGAAGTCCGCGGTCGATTCGGAAGCCGCCGAAACGAAAAATTATCGATCATTTTTTTGGAAGGATCGATACTACGCTTCCTTTTCGGAGTTGGGCTCAGGAGTTCAGATATACGGTCGAGGCGGTTCTGCTCGAGCTCGAGAATGGGAGCGGGGAGGCCGTAGTTCGGGCGAAGCAACTCGTCAACGAGATGGTGGTGAAGAAACTGGCCAGTCGCCGATTTGCCGCCAATCCGGTTCTCTATCCCGTTGAAATCGACATTGACAACGTCAGCGGCCCCTACACCCGTATGAAAGTGGTGTCCGAGGATACGATCGCGTTCTTGTACACCCTGACCGCCGCTCTCTCCTTTAACAAAATCTCCATTGAACAGGTTAAAATACGAACCACGGACGGACGGATAGAAGACGAAATTGATTTTGTGGACGTCCGGAATCGTAAAATCGAAGATCCGAATATTCTCGATCAGATCCGGTTGTCCGTCTTGCTCACCAAGCAATTCACCTATTTCCTGGAAAAGGCCCCTGACGCGCATACCGCTTTGAGCCGTTTCGGACACCTGGTCGAGGACGTATTGCGTCTGCCCAAAGAAGGGAAGTGGCTCGAACTGCTTTCGAACCCGGAAACCTTGAAAGATCTGGCGAGGCTTCTGGGAGCCAGCACCTATCTGTGGGAGGACTTCATCCGGCTTCAATACGAGACGTTGCTTCCCATGCTGAAGCCCCAGATGAAAGGTCACAGCCTAAGCCATCCCTCGAAGACGCTGCCCCATCGGCTTTCCGAAGCACTGAAAGGGATTTCCGATGTCGGGCGGCAACGCAAGCAGTTGAATGCCTTCAAGGATCGAGAACTCTTTCTTATCGATCTGGACTACATTCTGGAAACAGGTATGGATTTTCGGGCGTTCTCCGAAAAGCTGACCCGTCTTGCCGAGAGCGTGGTGAATGCAGCCGCCAGGCTCACGTATGGCCACCTGGTCCGGCGCTTCGGGGTTCCCCGGACCGTGGGCGGCATCGAAACCGAATATGCTATCATGGGACTTGGCAAGGTGGGGGGGACGGCTCTGGGATACGCATCCGACATTGAATTGCTGTTTGTCTACAGCGATAACGGTCGGACGGACGGAGACGAGCCCCTGGAAAACTCTGAATTCTTTGACCGATTTGTCAAAGGGATCAGGGAGTTTATTCAGGCAAAACGTGAAGGCATTTTCCGGCTCGATCTGAGACTTCGCCCCTATGGGAACGATGGGCCGTTGGCCTGCAGCTTGGAGAGCTTTTCCCGCTATTATGCCAAAGGAGGACCCGCTCACGCTTATGAGCGGCTGGCGCTGGTACGCCTCCGGACCATCGGTGGAAACGGAGCCCTGGGGTCCCGGCTGGAACGAATCCGGGACCAGATTGTATACGTATCGGACAGCGTGGACGTGCAAGAAGTATTGAAATTGAGGAAAAAACAGTGCGACGTGAAGGTGCGCGGTGACTATTTGAACGCGAAATTCAGTCCAGGCGGTCTAGTGGACCTGGAATACGCCGTGCAGATCCTACAGGTGATGTACGGGGAGGAGCTGCCTTCCCTCAGGACGGCCAGTATCCACGAGGCCCTGTGCGCCTTGTCCGACGAAGCGCTCCTGACTCCCCAGGACGCCGTCCGTCTCTTGGAAGCCTACGGTTTCTTCCGCAAGCTCATCAACGGCCTGCGCATGCTTCGTGGCTCGGCGGAGGATCTGGTTGTTCCGTCTCCGGGTTCGGAGGAATTCGCCCATCTGGCCCGGCGAATGGGATACGAGAGAGGAGGAGCCCTGGGCCCGGCTCACCAGCTCCGCATACACTTCGAAACGCATACCGCTGCGGTGCGCGCCTTCGTTGAACGGCATTTCGGCCGTGAATCGCTTCCGGATGTTCGCGTCGGGGGAGTGGCCGACCTGGTGCTCTCGGAAGACCCCTCTGCGGACCTCCGCAATCGCATTCTCGAGGATTCAGGCTTTAAGGACGTGGAACGGGCCTACGTGAATATTCGAAATCTGTCCGGTACCGGAAGCCGCCAGGACGCCTTTGCCCGTCTGGCCATACTAGCCTTCGACATGCTTCGCAATACGCCTGACCCCGATATGGCGTTGAACAACCTGGAGCGATATATGCGCATGGTGGCGAGCCCGGAGTCCAGATACCGTCAGCTGCTATCTCAGCCTATGCGGCTCGATGTGTTGTTGAGGATACTCGCAGGAAGCCAGTTCCTGGCGGATACGGTGATTCGCGATCCCGGCCTCATGGACTGGTTGACCGTGCCGAAGAACTTGTACGAAACCCGAAAAAAGGCGGATCTGGAAGAGGAGCTTAGAATCTTCCGGTCGGCCGGTCCGAATCAAAAGGAATGGCTCAAGGAGCTTAGGAGACTGAGAACGAGGGAACTGCTACGCATCGGAACCCGGGATATGGTGTTCAATGTTTCCACGAAGGTTATCACCCATGAGCTATCCATCCTGGCCGAAGCGCTGGTTCGGGTCGCCCTCGAAAACGTATGGGAGACGTTGCAGGAACAGGGCCGAATTCCGGACGATACCCTGCCTCCACGGGAACGGCTCTGCGTGTTGGCGCTGGGCAAATTGGGTGGAGACGAACTGAATTACAGTTCGGACATCGACCTGCTCTCCGTGTTTGACGACTCATCTCCGGGCGGGAAAGACCCGGCCCCGCCGTGGGCAGTGAAAAAGGATCTCTTCGCCCTGGCGGTGGATCGGCTTCGATCGGACCTTTCGTCACACACGGACGCGGGCTATGCGTATCGTGTCGATCTGAGGCTGAGACCTTACGGTCGATCCGGCGAACTGGTGCCGTCCTTATCCAGCCTGGTCAACTACTACCGGCACAAAGCGTCTCCCTGGGAAATACAGGCGCTTTTGAAACTAAGGCCAATTGCCGGGGATATGCGGCTTGGGGATCGAATCATGGAACAGGTCCGGCCCATCTTGATGGAGCGGCGCGACCGGGATGCGGTGGTGGCCTCGATCGAGAAGCTGCGAAAAACAGCCGTGAAGAAGCTCTGGGGAGGCCTCGTGTCGGGCACGGATGTTAAGACCGGCCTGGGCGGACTCCGAGACATCGAGTTTCTCGTTCAGGGTCTCCAACTCATATATGCCTCGGACCATCCCGAACTATTGGGTGGAAACAGTCTGACCGCTCTTGACGCCCTCTGTGAAAGGGGGTTGCTGCCGCAGGACGTCGCGTCCCAACTGAGGGAGGATTACCTATTTCTGAGGCGAGTCGAACACTGCTTACAAATCATGGAGGACCGGCAGATTCACGCAGTGCCCCAGCGCCCGGAAGAACTTACAGCCCTGGCCAAACGAATGCTGGGGGTAAACTCGGATGCGGAAGCGTTCACGGCGCAACTGGACGGATGCCTGCAGCGCGTTCAGAAGGCGTATCGGGAGTTTCTGGCCGGCGAATCGTAAACGGCGGATCGCGAAAGGATCGAGATGGTCCGCGGCCGGTTTTTTTTACCGAACGCCGTGTGTCTGTGGTACACTCGTCCATAGTCGATGAGAGCCCCGTTTGTTGGAGCTGATTCGAGAGTTTGTTGCTGACAAACACATCCTATTCCCGCATAATCAAAAAGGAATACATTCAGGGATCAGCCGTTTGATAGTGTTTTTTAGTCTGAAGGTGAAACGTACCCACACCTATTCAGCACGGAAAGGAGGGATAACGCCTGACAAGGCAACATCATACCCGTAGGACCGACCTATTTGGTTTTCTTACCCGAAACACAGGAGGTTTGGGAAAATGAGTCTTACCGACGAAAAAATGATCGAATTGTATTCGACCATGATGAAAATCCGCATGTTCGAGGAGCAGGTCGCGGAGTATTTCGCCGAAGGGAAGATTCCGGGATTTGTCCACCTCTACGTGGGAGAGGAGGCCGTTGCCACAGGGGTCTGTGCGACACTGACCGACAAAGACTACATTACGAGCACGCATCGAGGCCATGGACATCTCATTTCCAAAGGGGGAGATGTCAAGTTGATGATGGCCGAGCTTTTCGGCAGGCGCACGGGATACTGTAAAGGCAAGGGCGGCTCGATGCACATTGCCGATGTGGACTTGGGCATACTGGGGGCCAACGGTATTGTAGGAGGAGGCCCTCCGCTGGCTTCAGGGGCCGCATTGGCGTGCCAGTATCTGGGAACGGACGCAGTGGCCGTCTGTTTTTTCGGTGACGGCGCAGCCAACCAGGGGACCACGCACGAAGCCATGAACCTGGCGTCCTGCTGGAAACTGCCGGTCGTATTCGTCAATGAGAACAACCTTTACGGCATATCGTCCTGCACCATCAATTCCATGTGCGTGGCGGACATTGCCGACAGGGCCGCAGCCTATGATATGCCCGGTGTGGTGGTGGATGGAAACGATGTGACAGCCGTCCACGAGGCGGCTGTCGAGGCTGTTAAGAGGGCCCGGGCCGGAGAAGGGCCGTCGCTGATCGAGTGCAAGACGTACCGCCACAGGGGCCATTTCGAGGGAGACCCTTGCGCATACAGAAATGATGAAGAACTCCAAGAGTGGAAACAAAAGGATCCTATACCCCGTTTCGAAAAGAAGCTGACGGAAATGGGCGTGTTGAATCCGAAAAAAATCGACGAGATCAAAAGCTCCATCCGCAAGGAACTGGACGAGGCGAGTCGTTTTGCAAAAGAAAGCCCGCTGCCGGATCCGAGCGACGTCCTGACGGACGTATACACAATCTGATGGGTCAAGCGCCTGCGGTTTTCCACAACCCAGGCCGCGCACGTTACAAAGAAGGGAGGATGTTTCTATGCCGACCATGAATATTGCTCAAGCTTTGAACGATGCCCATGTCATCGAGATGGAGCGGGATCCGAACATATACGTCGCTGGAGAAGATGTGGGCGTGTATGGAGGTATTTTCGGCGTCACCGGCGGGCTGCTGAATCGATTTGGCTCCAAGCGCGTCCGGGATACGCCGATTACGGAAAGCGCCATCATCGGAACCGCCGTGGGCGCCGCCTCGGCGGGCCTTCGACCGGTGATCGAGTTGATGTTCGTCGATTTCATCGGAGTCGCGCTGGACCAACTCTACAATCAAGCGGCCAAAATGAAGTACATGTTTGGCGGCAAGGCGAAAATTCCTCTGGTGCTCCGGGCCACGTGCGGCGCGGGAATGGGCGCCGCGGCTCAGCATTCCCAGTGTCTGGAGGCGTGGTTCATGCATGTGCCGGGGCTGAAAGTCGTTTTTCCCAGCACACCCTACGATGCCAAGGGGCTGCTCATTTCGTCCATCAGAGACGACAATCCCGTCGTGTTCCTGGAGCATAAGATGCTTTACGGCATGGAAGGTGAAGTGCCGGCGGGAGCATACACCATTCCGCTGGGAAAAGCGGATATCAAGCGGGAAGGCTCCGACGTAACCGTCGTGGCCACAGGTCAGATGACGCATAGGTCTCTGAAGGCCGCTGAGAAGCTTGCCGGCGAGGGGATTAGTGTCGAGGTCCTGGACCCTCGAACCCTTTCGCCGCTGGACGAAGAGGCCATCCTGGATTCCGTTCGTAAGACCCACCGTCTGGTCATTGTACATGAAGAGGTCAAGTTTGCGGGGTCTGGAGCTGAAATCGCGGCCCTTGTCGCTGAAAAGGCTTTCGACTACCTGGATGCGCCCATACTTCGCGTGGCCGGACCCTTTACGCCCGTTCCCTTCTCCCCGCCGCTCGAAATGGAGTTCATCCCGAGTGAGGAGAAGATCACGAAGGCGATAAGAACGGTGATGGGTCAATAACAGCCGTGTGTCTTGCCGGGCCGGATTCCTCGATGCCTTTGGAGGCGGGCCCGGGTTTCCCACCGTCCTCGCTAAACGACGTTCCCAAACGTCCGAACCCCTCGTGCGGGATCGAGTATCTCCGTCCCGCACGGCGAACCCTATCTTGAAACCGGCAACGAGACAAAGATCGACCCCGGCGACGCTTAAAAGAAAATGAGGAGCCTGAGGTTCGGCTTCCGATCGATTGCAGCGCAGCGGGATTTGGATACGGAATCGAGGTTGGGATCAGAGGAAATCTGAAGAAAGGAAAAGCATATTGTCGATCGTTGGTATCATAGCGAACCCGGCTTCCGGTAAGGACATACGAAGGCTGGTAGCCCACGGAAGCGTGTTTGACAATCAGGAAAAGGTGCGTATCGTCCGGCGGGTCCTCCTGGGCCTCGAAGCCGTAGGGGTTGAAGAAGTGTGCTACATGCCGGACTATTTCGGCATCGTGGAGCGTGCTTGCAGCCGACTCAACATGACCGCCCGTGTCTATCCGGCGAACTTCAAACCCATGGGAAATCAGCAGGACACGGTTCAAGCCGCCGCGATCATGGAGAAGCGAGGCGCAACCTGTATCCTGACCGTCGGAGGGGACGGCACCAACCGAGCAGCCGCCAAAGGGAGCGTCAACGTGCCGATTGTACCCATTTCCACGGGAACGAACAATGTTTTCCCATCCATGATCGAAGGGACCATTGCCGGGTTGGCGGCCGGTATCGTGGCAAGAAAACTGGTTCCTTTGAGCGAGTGTTCTTATCGGTGCAAGAAGCTGGCAGTGATATTGGATGGAGAGGAAACGGATTTGGCGCTTGTGGACGCCGTGGTGTACGACGATCGCTTCGTGGCTTCCAGGGCCGTCTGGGACATGGAAAAGGTGAAACAGCTTTTCCTCACGCGAGCCAGACCGGACAGCATAGGCCTCTCGTCCATCGGCGGATTGCTTGAACCCATAACGCCGGACGAACCCAGGGGGTTGTACCTGGAACTTGGGGCCGGCGGCAGACCCGTAACGGCTCCCGTGGCTCCGGGAATGATAAAGAAGGTGTTCGTAACAACCCAAAAGGTCATGCACATGGGTGATGAAATGGAGATCCGCTTCGTTCCCTGTGTCCTGGCGTTGGACGGAGAACGGGAATTGGAGGTTTCCCCCGGTCGTCGAGCCGTCATCCGCCTCACCAATGAAGGTCCCATCGTGGTCGACGTGCACAAAGCCATGACCGCGGCCATGAAGAGGAACGTTCTGACATCATAAGCATGTGGAAAAGCCGTAAACCGGAGGTGTTGGTCCGCCTGCGTCCGCTCACCCTTTTTGATCGCAGTACTTCCGGTAAAGCGCAAAACCGGCGCACATGGAAATAACGAACAACAGAACGGCCACACTGATTCGAAGGGTGGGATCGACGCGTATCCCGCTGCCCAACAAGGAAAAAATGAGCACTTGAGGCGTATACCCTACCATCGAGCCGAAAAAAAACGGTGAAAAGGGAACGGAACTCATTCCCGCGACCGAGCTGGTGAGCAAGTTGCTGCCCACCGGCATAAAGCGAATGACGACGGTCATGAAAAACGGATTCCGGCACAACAGCGAGTCCAGATCCCTGGCTCTCTTACCCAAACGGTTGGCCAGAAAACCCCGACACAAAAAGCGGGCGTAGCCGAAAATAATCGCGCAACCGAAACCACAGGCGATCAGCGCCAGGAGGGCTCCCCCCGCCGCTCCAAAAGCGTACCCCCCGAAGAAGGAGGGAACCTGGCGCGGCAATCCCACAGCGATCAGCAGTCCGGATACGCCCACAAACATAGCCCATCCGGTGACACCTTTCTCTCGTATTTGCCCATCGACCCATTGAGCGTCCAGGATTCGCTTCAAGCCGGTCGCCTCGATCAGGAACCCGACAAGAACTAAGACCAAGATGAACACCAGGCCTCTGAGGATGGTGCGCTTCTGGAGGGACAAGAGTCGGGGCGAAGGACCCGGATGGTCGTTCCGCTCCTGAAACAGGCTTCTGCGACCGTCGGCGCCGGCTGGAGATGTTGGATTGTCGCTTTCCGCCTTCATGGGTACCCAGGCTGGGCTGAAGGGTTCACGGGATGTCCGTTCGCGCTGCGCGGACGGGTTCAAAGGTTTGGGGTATTGGACCCGTGCTTCAAGCATTCTTTCCACCGCACGAATGCTCGCTGTATCGTATAGCAAAAAGGGGAAAAGCTGTCTTTACAATTCTGTGCCTGGTCCGGATCGTTACTCCCCTTGGCGCCTGTAAATTGGTCTCAGGTTTCCCTACGTTGTGCCGATATTCCTTTATGGGTTTTCGGATTAAAGGGGACAAAGGCCCCTTCGGCGCCGGTTGAAGTCGGTGACATCGAGTATCGGGAACCCGGAACGTATGTGGCGCCGGTGATCGTCCATTCTCTGCCGGATGAATGAGGGGGCGCCCGGCGAGCAGCAGGCGGACAGGATCTCATTCGGGAAAGAAGATATTCCGGCGATTCCAGGGGGCAGGAAAGTCGCGGCCGGCGATGTCGACTGTTGGCCGGCCGAAAAATCGGGGTTGAAAAAACGTAATGGAGCGTTCAAGAAATAGGCAGGTAATTGTCAAAGACGGCAATCTCCAATCCATCAAGAATAGCTAGGGGCGGCCGCACCAACCTGAAATCCGTTTTATCAACCCGTTTAAGCTCTTTGGAGGTGAGCACCTATGGCAAAACGTCGTTCGAGTTCGATGTGTGTCGCGTTCCTCGCCCTCCTGTTCGTGGGCTCTTTGTGGTCCGACGCAGGTCAGGCTGCGGCGTCCGAGTCCCAGTCGCCGAGGGCCCCAAAAGACGCGTCCGTCGTCGTTTTCTACCGCCCTCCGTCCATCGGGGTTACTCGAAAAACCATCGTGTACGATGGGGATAAACCGCTAATGACGTTTCACAAGAAACATAGGTACACCTACGTCACGTCGCCGGGAAAACATCTTTTCAAATTGTTCTCGGTAAACTCGGTGGATTTCATGGGCGCCGATCTGCTGCCCGGAAGAACCTACTTCGTGCTGCTCACTTCGAGCATGTTCGAAGTTCGTTTCAAACCGGAACACAGTGAAAACTTCGGTTTCGGCAAGCTGATGGAGGAAGTCAATGACTGCGAAGAGAGATCGATACCGAAAAGTCAGGTGAAGGAGTTTGTGGAGGATTATCGAACGCGGCTGGACCGGCTGAACAAGACTGGGTCGAGCAGTTTTTTGGCGGAACCTGAGTCCAACAGGAAGCGTTTGAAGGCGGAGTCCGGAATTGTCATTCCCGATACCCAGAAGCGGGCGGTAGCTAAGAGTTCAGCCGCCGGGGTCCCAAAAACACCCGCCGCTCCGGAATTATCCGCGTCTAAAGACAGCGTCGTCATCGTTTTCTACAGACCTTCCGGAATGGAATTCCCGTTTCGAACCGTGATCCTCGACGGCGTCACTCCTGTAGTGAGCTTGGCTCCTCGGACCATGTATGCCTACAATTGCAGTCCGGGAAAGCACTTGCTGAAGCTTTTTTCCCTCGAACAGCAGTCGGTCGACATACTGGAAGCCAATGTCGTTGCCGGGCGGACCTACTTCCTGGAAATACACCCGCAGTTGAACGAATCGGGAAAAGAGGACCGGTTCACCGCGGAAGGCGCGCCGAAGTCGGCCGGCGGCCGTCACTATTCGGTTCATTTTATCCCTCAGTTGTATCCTGCCAAATACTGGAGCGAGATTCTGGCTAAGCTGGACAGATGTGACGAAGCGTCGGATCCGAAGGATCTGTCGGAATGGGCGATCGACCATAGCGACGAAATCCGGCGCCTGGATCAAAAAGGCGTCTCCGAATTTTTGGGAGCCAAAGAAAACGAGGCAGCCCGTCTGCCTGAAGCGAGCGGTGTGGTCATTGGTAAAGACGGCAGACCTTCCTGAAGGAGGCTCGATCCGACGTGAAGTGAAGGTCGATTCCTGCAAGGGTGGAGGCCTTGGCGCAAACCGTACCCTTTATGTAATGGAAAGAAGTGAATATGCATGCTGAGAAGCGGCCATCGTTCCTGACCATGATTGCTTTCGTCGTTGCATTTACCGCCGTGGCGCCGGCTCCTTGGCCGGCCTTATGTGACGACTGCTCCGGTCTGGGAGTCGGATTCAAATGTGATTGGGATGTGGCGTACGGGGAGCCGTTCCCGGTAACCGAACTGCGAAGCGCTTGGGCGGATGATGCCGAGGAAGACCCTCCGGACTGCAGCAATGATGACGTGGATCTGTACGAGGAGATGGTTGCTTACAATACCAGGAGCCTCGATATCTATTATCCGGATGATGCGTCCGTTTCGAGGACCGTCGTCTTCTATGTGCACGGAGGAGGCTGGGAGGGCGGATATAAGGAATGGTACCGCTTTGTCCCCACCGTGTTCACCGGAGAGAAAGGGTGGGTCACGGTGGTAATCAACTATCGGCTCGTTGCGGACGAAACGTTTACGGCCGCTACCTGCCCCACCCGGGAGGCGTGCGAAGGTGCGGACGCCCCGGACCCATGGGAGAAGTCGGGAGTACCTCCCGAATACACCGATCGATCCAAAGCGGCCTGGTACCCGGACAACATGGATGATGTGGCCGAAGCTCTGGAATGGGTCGTGGACCACATCTCGGCGCCTCCCTACTATGGAGATACCCGGAATATCTTTGTTTTCGGACACTCGGCCGGAGGCCATCTCGTTTCGCTGTTGGCCACGCACCCAAAATTTGACGAAAAGCGTTACGGGCAGGGCTCGGAAACTTACAGCCTGAGAGATCGGATAAGAGGAGCGATCAGTATGAGTGGAGTGTATTCGCTGAAAAACCTGTCGGACGCGCTGTACCATGACCTCCTCGATCAGTTGTTCAAGGGATGCGGGCATAATCTGGAGCCGAAGTGCACGGATGCCGTGTTGGATGAGGCTTCGCCTCTCTATTATGTGGAGCAAGGCATAACGCTCCCACCGTTCCATATCCTTCACGCAGAGCAAGATCTTCCAGAGTTCACGGCCCAAACCTTGGCGTTCGAGCAGGCGCTGACGGATCTCAATTTAGATGTGACTCGATCGTACCTGGAGAAATTTACGCACGTGACGGAAATGATGGCCATTCAGTACACGGGAAGCACGGAGCCGTTGACCGCGGCGCTGGGCGATCCGGACGGGATGCCGCCCACTTCGTGCTTTCAGGATTTCGGACCCAATCCGAAACCGGGACCCTACAAAAATCCGACGGACATGATTGTCGATTGGATCGAGTCCCGATCGTTTCAGCCGCCCATCGTCCCGCTGAACGGGATCTGGAAGCTCCAGCAGGATGAGGCATCGATCCCATTTTACCTGCAGAAATACACGGGCGGCAGTTGTATCCTCGTTTTCACCACGGACGGGCGGTCCTTCGTTGCTTTTCAGGACCTCGATGTCAACGACGGCATCGGCGCGGAAGACGACCTGGGAGGTCGAGGGTTCAGCTTGTCGCTCGCGCTGACCAGCCAAACGGAAGGACAGATCGACGTAACATTGGCGAATGGACGATTTACCGGAGCGGTTCAGCGGGCTTTTGCGGACAGGGCCGGTACCGGCTCCTCTTCCGTTGAGCCGGCAAACGGCATTTGGAAGCCGGTAGACAGTCTGTCCGGGGGTCCCTCTTTTTACCTGCAGAAGTATGAAAGCGGTTCATGCGTCATGGTCTGCACCCGGGATGCTCAAACTTTTGTAGCTTACCAGGTTCCGGAGTGCGGCGGCGGAATCCATGCGAGCGACGACGTCGGTGGGCAGGGTTACACTGCGGAGCTGGAAACGACCGATGGCGTCCACGGGAGATTGGACGCCGCCTTGCCGGGCGAGGCTTATTCCGGGGAGGTGGCCCTCGTGTTCGAGGATACTCCTTGAATCGTGGCCTTGTCTCATGAATCGGTCCCGAGGTTGTGAGACGGTGATGGGCGCATGACCCATGTGGGAAGATAGAGGCAAAAAGATACCGCTATTTACGCTTGGCCCTGTTTTGGGCGAGAGACATTTCAGCATGAATCCTATTGGAAGCGAACATCCGGATAAGCAAAACGGTCGACCGAGCGGTTTACGAATCCTTGCGGTAGATGACGAGAAGTCGATTCTGGAGCTGTACGTGCAGCTCCTGGCGCCAATGAAAGAGGATGGCGGGTTGCTTTCCGAGGCCGTGGTCCTGTCCGGAACGGTCTTCGAAGGAGAGTGGTCCGAATCGGAGCAGGCGCCTTTCGAATTGATCGTGTGCTCTCAAGGGGATGAAGCCGTACAACTTGTTCGGGAGGCGGTGCAGGGAGGGAAGCCTTTTGCCGTTGTCTTTCTCGATGTACGGATGCCACCCGGACCGGACGGGATATGGGCGGCGGAACGCATCAGAGAGATCGATCCGGACGTCGAGATCGTGATCGTCACCGGATTTTCCGATGTTCACCCCAAAGAAATCGTACGCCGTGTTCCGCCGTCCCACAAACTGGTGTATGTGCAAAAGCCTTTTAATCTTGCGGAAATATATCAACTGGCCTCGGCTTTGAGCGCAAAGTTGAAGCAGGAGTGCGCCCTTCGCAAGGCCCATACGGTTCTCGAGAGGATGGTCGAGCAACGCACCATTGAGCTGTCCCGAGCGAACGAGAAGTTGCAGCAGGAAATCCGGGAGCGTAGATCCATCGAGTGCGCATTGAGAGAAAGTGAGGAGAAATTCCGGAGCATCAGTGGGGGGGCCCTGGACGGCATCATGATGATCGACGCTGAAGGCAAAATCTCCTTCTGGAATAAAGCAGCGGAAGCCATGTTCGGATACAGCCCGGAAGAGGCCTTGGGAAGAGAGCTGCATTTGCTCCTGGCGCCCGAGATCTATCATGAGTCATACTACACGGCGTTCAGCGCATTCAAAGAGACAGGTGAAGGGCCGGCCGTGGGCAAAACCCTCGAGCTCTCCGCATTGAAAAAGAACGGAGAGGAATTTCCCGTCGAGATCTCGATCTCCTCCCTGAAACTTCGTGGCAAATGGCATGCCGTCGGCGTGGTTCGGGATGTAACCGACCGGAAGCGAGGGGAAGAAGCGCTGAGGGAGAGCGAAGAGAAGTTTCGAAAATTTTCGGACGAGGCCTCGTTGGACGGCATCATAATACACGAGAGAGGGAGGATTCTTTACGTCAGCGAGCCCTTTGCCAAGATGTACGGATACACTCGAGAAGAGCTGATCGGTTTGGATCCGGTGGATACCATTGCTCCCGAATCTCGCCGTGTGTTGCTCAGACATGTTCGGCAAGGAGGCGAAGAATCCTATGACGTATTAGCAAAAAGAAAAGATGGGAGCACTTTTCCCATCGAGGTCCATCCGAGGAATCTTCTTCTGGGCGGCCGAAGGGTCAGAACCGTTGTGGTCCGGGACCTGACCGAACGCAGGCAAGCCGAGCAAGCCCTCCGAGAGAGCGAGGCCAGGTTCCGTTCCATCGTCGAACATTCCCACGACGGCATCATTATCGTCGATGATGCGTTTAAGCTGATATATGTCAATGAAGAACTCTGCAGGATCATCGACTACAAGCCGGCGGAAGTCATTGGGAAGGATTTCAGAACATTTGTGGACGAGGCCGACAGGCGGATGGCTGTCCGGTATTACGTGAAAGGACAGAGGGGAACTCAAGACGCCCCTTCGAGATTCGAAATAAAGCTGGTGCGGAGGGGCGGCGAGAAGAGAACCGTCGAGGTCAGCGCCTCGATTGTCAAGGATTCGGCGGGAAACGTTCAGACCGTGGCTCAGATTCTGGATGTTACCGAGCGGAAACAAGCTGAAGAGGAGAAGGCCGGGCTGGAAGCACAACTGCAACAGTCCCAAAAGATGGAAGCGGTGGGTACTCTGGCCAGCGGCATTGCCCACGATTTTAACAACATCCTGCAAGCCATCAGCGGATACGTCCAGATGGCGTCGGCTTCCAAGGCAGAGTTCGAGGGCTCCGGGGAATATCTCGAGCAGATCGACCGAGCCGTGGGTCGAGCTTCCGATCTGGTACGGCGGCTGTTGACCTTCGGGCGCAGGATCGAGCCGGTACTGAAACCCATGGACCTCAACCTATCCGTGATTCAGGCCGTTGAGATGCTGAAGAGAACGATTCCCAAGATGATTCGAATTGAGACAATGCTTGCCGAGGACCTGAGACCGATTAACGGAGACGTAACCCAACTGCAGCAGCTCTTACTGAACCTGGGCGCCAATGCCAGTGACGCCATGCCTAAAGGGGGAACGCTCGCTTTTTCGACCGAAAACATATCGCCGGAACGGGATTCTGATCGTACGGATACGCAGTCCGGAACAGGGTGGTACGTCCGGATCAAGGTTTCGGACACCGGCCAGGGTATGCGGCCGGAAACGCTGAAACATGCTTTCGAACCCTTTTATTCCACCAAGGAAGTCGGCAAAGGAACGGGCTTGGGGCTTTCCACGGTCTACGGCATCGTCAAGAACCATGGGGGAGAGATAACCTGTGAGTCCGAGCTATATCGGGGAACGACCTTCTTTATTCGACTTCCCGTTCTCAAGGATGCGGATGTGCAACACGCCGAAGAAGAGGAAGTCTTCGAAAAGCACGTGGTGGGCGGAGATGAAACCATTCTGGTCGCGGATGACGAGAAAGATCTGGTAGAAGTTGCACGACAATTTCTCGAACGCTACGGCTATTCCGTTATTGACGTATCCAGTGGAGAGGAAGCCCTTGAGTATTACAGGGAGAGGGGAAACAACATCGATCTGGTGGTCATGGATCTCGGTATGCCGGGGATGGGCGGTCTAAGAGCGCTGGATCGAATGATGGCGGTGGACCCGAAAGCCAAGGTGCTTGTCGCCAGCGGATACACGGCGGATGAGTGGAAGAGGAAATGCGCCGAAGCGGGGGCGCTGGAATTTATTGACAAGCCTTACCGCTTCAAAGACCTGCTCAAGAAGATCAGAACGGCTCTGGACAGGCGCTAGGTTTTGGAGGTGGTCAGGGAGACGCGAAAAACGTCTCCCTGAGGTGTTTTTCACACTGCGCGCACGGCCGCAGCGGTTTTGGCCGGGCCCCCGGCCGCTGGTTCTTTCCCCGGCCGAATCCCTTCCAGCCGGGAGCCCCACGGCCATGCTCGATGGATCTCCCAACCGATTGTCACTGACCGAGGACACCGGTCGTGAATGCATCGAGCCCGATACGATCCATCATTTTGCCCATGCGCTCGTTGGGCTTGGCGTTTTCCTTGTAGTAACCGATGATCCTTGTTGTTCAAGAAATGGGCGCTCCCCGATGATGGGATCGGGATGAATTGACCTGTCTGAGAGGGTAGTCCGGAATGAATCCACTTATTGATGAGGACTGCTATGCACAAGCGGATCGTCTCCAGCGGGGATTATGCGGTAAGCAAGCAAGATGAGGCCGTCTTGGAGGCTTACCTTGGGAGTTGTGTCGGCATAACCATGTGCGATCCGGAAGCCGGTGTGGGTGGTTTGCTTCATTTGATTCTCCCTGAACCCGTCGGTTTTGACAAAGAACGTCATCCCGAACGTTACGCGACCACGGGAATGCCCTTGTTTATTCAATCGCTCGAGAAGGCGGGTGCGAGACGGGAACATCTCCGTGCTTGTGTGGCCGGGGGCGCCTTGGTGGGCAAGTTGACCGAGGCGGATCTATTCCTGGATATCGGCGGACGCACCACGGAGATTGTGGAGAAGCGCCTCCGCGATGCCTCCATCAAAATAGAACAATCTGAGACCGGCGGCCACTTGGGGTGCTGTTTGAGCCTTGACTTGAGGAACTGGGAGACCCGGATCGAGCCCGTGGGGTTGCGGTTGAAACCGGAGATGAAAAACTTCAAGAAGTTTTCCCGGGAAGATATCCACTTCATTTTGAGTCGATTGCGGCCCATCCCCCAATTGGTCCTGAAAATCGTACGGATGATCAACGACGACGCCTACGATCTCGGCGACTTGTCCGCGGACGTGCGATCGGACCAGGTCATTGCCGGTCGGGTTCTGCATCTCTGCAATTCCGCGCTGATCGGCATTCGAGGAAAGATCGACTCCATTGACCGCGCCCTGACCATGCTTGGGCAGAAGGAACTGTTGCGGCTGGTCTGCTCCGCATCTCTCGAGGGGTTTTTCGAGCCGTACGAACTCGGGTATTCACTGATCAAAGGAGGCCTCTATCAGCACGCCGTGGGTACGGGGACGGTTGCAGCCCAGATGGCGAGGCTGCTGAAGGTCTCGTCTCCCGATGTGGCATACACCGCCGGCCTTCTGCATGACATCGGAAAGGTGGCCATGGACCAGTACATCGCCGACGCTTATCCGCTGTTTTACCGGAGAATGCAAGAAGGAAACGAGAGTCTCCTGTTGGTGGAATCGGATACGTTGGGCATCGATCACGCTGCCATGGGCGGGCTCATGGCGGACAAATGGGGTTTTCCCGGCCGTCTCCTCGACGTCATCGCGCATCACCACTCGCCGGAAGACTCCGAGGACGACCCGGAATTGGCTCACATCGTCTATTTTGCGGACTTGCTTATGGGCAGATTCCATGCAGGCCGGGAACTGGAGAACATGGAAACGGAACGTCTGGCGTCACGGTTGTCCAGAATCGGCTTGAAGCCGAATCAATTTCCCCTCCTGGTGGTGACGCTGGCTCGAAGCGTGCTCGAGAGGTGAAATGAAGATAACGGTAGGATCCAGGCCGTGTTCCCATCGGCCTTTTTCCTAACCTGCATGAAAAACGCTTAAATTCTGTCCAAAATATCCGATTTGATACACCGAAAGAAGAGGATAGTCTTAGAGACATCTCCTGCTCCGAATGCTGCGATCACGAAATGCTTCCTGCCGATCCGATTCCCTGTCCGAAGGCGCAAAACAGGTGGATTCCGCCTCGGATCAAGTCGCTTCCTCAAGCCATTCCATGGCCGAGGGGGCTTCCCAGCAAGCCGCTTCTCCGGAGGAGACGTCTTCTTGCATGGAAGAGATGGCGAGCATGACCCGGCAGAACGCCGAGAACGCCTCCCAGGCCGACAAACTGATGAAACGGACGGCTGAAGTGGTTTCCAAGGCCAACGAGTCCATGACCCTGTTGATTGCTTCCATGCACGACATTTCAACGGCCAGTGAAGCAACGTCGAAGATTATAAAAACCATTGACGAAATTGCTTTCCAGACCAATCTCCTCGCGCTGAATGCCGCTGTTGAGGCGGCCAGGGCTTCCGGGGAGATGAATGCCCAGGCACAGCAAATGATGGGTTCGGTTCGTGACCTGGTCGCTTTGATGGGAATAGAAGAACAGACCCATAAGGGGAAAATGGTTCGTCGGAATCCCAAGTCGAAAACAAAGGGCGCGTCCGGGCTTCCGGAACTTTCACGACCCCGTACCGCGGTAAGAGCGGACAAGATGGCTGCGGGCGGTGCGAAAAAGGCGCGTCCCGAGCAGGTCATACCATTGGACCACAAGGATTTCGAAGACTTCTAGTGTCACGTTCCAAGGATAGACGCGGTTCTTCCGGGGGGCGTCGAAAACGTCGCCCCCCGGCTTTGTTCGAGAAAAGCCCGGAGAGCGGCGTCCCCTTGGCATGGAAGGCCCTTGACCCCGGCCGCACCGCCTCCGGCGGAACGGCCGGATTTCTGCACGCAGGCGTGCGTTCTTAATCCACTCCCGCTTTAAGCTTCCAGCCCGTCCGCCCTCTGATCTCCAAGCCTTGAGTCCGATTCAACCCACGAGAATGGTTTCCACGGGCTGACCCGGCATGCACTGGAACTTTTCCGAGGTACGGGTCCGATTTGAAGATCAAGGCAAGAGTCCTTATCATTTGACTCGTAACTTGGTATAAGGACAACCATGGACGGATCATCGCAGCGAGCGGTCATCACGGGCATGGGAACCGTGAACTCGATCGGAAAGAACGTACCGGATTTCTCACAAGCGCTGAAGACGGGCGAATGTGGCATAGGTCCGGTGACCCTTTTCGATACTTCCGGCTACAGAACGCAGGTTGCAGGAGAAGTCAGAGAATTCGATCCGACAAGAGTCATACCGGTCGAGTTCTCTTTGAAGCGGATGTCCCGCTCGGACCGGATGGCCATGGCCGCGACAGTGGAGGCTTTGACACAGGCCGGGCTGTTTCCGCTTCCCGAACATCTGCGCGAAGATGCGGGGGTGGTCATCGGCGGCGGAGCGGGGGGCATGCCGGAGGCGGAGGATTTCTTCGACCGCTATCTTCGGACCCAAGGCCGCCGTGCACGGTTCTCGAAGCTGTCATCGCTGTATTGTTCATCCACCGCGGATCACATTGCCTCGAAACTCGGGTTGATGGGGCCGAAAACGTCCTTAATGACCGCATGCTCGTCCAGCGCCACGGCCATTGGTTTCGCCGGAGACCTTATCCGTATGGGTGCGGCAAGCCTGGTTCTGGCCGGCGGCACGGAGCCTTTGTCCAGAATCACCTTCGCTTCGTTCAATGCCTTGCGGGCCATGGACCCCGACTACTGCAAACCCTTCGACAGGGGCCGGCGCGGCTTGTCTCTCGGCGAGGGCGCCGGAATCATGGTGATCGAGGCGTTCGATCATGCGCGGGATCGGGGGGCTCGTATTCTTGGCGAAGTATTGGGCTATGGCGTGACGGGCGACGCGCATCACATGACGGCCCCGGATCCGACGGGCTCCGGAGCTGCCCGGTCCATGATTGCCGCTCTCGAAGACTCCGGAATCGCACCCGGACGAGTGGACTATATCAATGCTCACGGGACGGCCACCCCGGCCAACGATCTCATGGAAACCAGAGCCATCAAGGAAGTGTTTGGAGACCACGCCTATCGAATACCGGTGAGTTCGACCAAGTCCATGACGGGCCACGCATTGGGGGCCGCGGGCGCCATCGAGAGCATTGCCTGCGTATGCGTCCTCGAGCAGGGTTTCGTTCCGCCTACCATACACCTCGTGGAAGCCGACCCCGAATGCGATCTGGACTACGTGACCGGTCGGGCCCGATACGGGGATATCCGAATCGCGCTCTCCAATTCCTTTGCTTTCGGAGGCAACAACACTACGCTCGTCTTGGGGAGATTTACGGAAAAAGGGATCGTCCATGAGTAGGAGGGCAGTCATAACCGGACTGGGCTTGGTCACCCCTTTGGGTGTGGGAAAGGATGCCTTTTTCGAGCGTCTCGTTCGGGGAGACTGCGGGATTGGCGAGATCCGGTCCTTCGATACCGGCAGATTTCCGTCCCACCAAGGCGCTGAAGTGAACGAATACCAGGCCAAGGAGTTCATCTCGGCAAAGAACCTTCGGAAAATGGACCGGCTTTCCCGCATGGCGGTGGGTTCGGCCCGAATGGCTCTGGACGATGCGGGTCTCACCATTGACGCTTCGAATCGGGATCGGATCGGAATGATACTCGGAGTGGCTTTCGGATCCACAGAGGTCACGGCCGGGCTGGCGAGAACCCTGTTCGAGGAAGGACCGAACGCGGTCAATCCGTTTCACGTACCCAATACGGTGATGAACGCTCCCGCCGGACACGCCTCGATTGAACTCGGCTTCCGAGGAGTCAACACCACGGTGAACCACAAGGAAGTCTCCGCGGAAACAGCTATTGCCTACGCTGTGTCGGAGATTCGTAAAGGAACGGCGGACGTTATGCTGGCCGGAGGCGCGGATGTACTCGGAGAGACGCTTTTCGAATCCTTGACCCATTTTCGAGCTCTATCCCCTACGGCAGGCGGAGAGGAAAAAGCCCGGCCCTTGGATGTGTGCAGAAACGGATACACTGTTGGTGAGGGCGCGGGAGTCCTATGCCTGGAAGCTCTGGAACACGCCGAGAGCCGGGGTGCAGCCGCTTACGCCGAGGTCGCGGGGTGGGGAATGAGCGCGTCGCCTTCGCCTCTGACGGACTGGACGGGTGATGACAGGGGAGTCGTGCTTGCTGTGAAAAGGGCTTTTACCACCGGCGGCATAGAGGCGGAGGACGTGGACTGCGTGTACGCTGCAGCCAACGGCGGTATCAAACTGGACGCGCTCGAAGCCGGAGCTCTGTGCAAATTATTTGGCAAGGACCCGAAACCGTTCGTGACGTCCATCAAGGGAGCGTTGGGAGAAAGTTTCAGTTCCGGGGGCATCCGCGCGGCGGCCATGACTCTGTCACTGCAAACAGGCGTCCTCCCTCCCACCTTTGGCCTGCGTAATCCCATGCCGGAGTTGACGGGTGTTTCCGATCAAAAGCGAGAAAGGGAAATGGGATATGGGCTTCTGAACGCAATCGCCTCCGGGGGCGCCCAGGTGAGTTTGTTGTTCAGAAAAATGGATTGAATCTGTATAACGTATCAAGATGTTGTCCAATGCGGTGAGTGGAAACTCGAAAAGAGCCCGCTTGTACGCGGAGTACGGTTTTCGGAAGTGCATCGATAACGATCTGCCGCTCGTACAGCGGGTTCTGTGACCGGGCGAGATAGAGAGCATCCATGGGGGAGAAAGATCATGATATATCTGGATCATAACGGGACGACGCCCTTAATCGGGGAAGTTCGAAGGGCCATGCAGCCTTTCCTGTATGATGAGTTCGGCAATCCCTCGAGCAAAACGCCCCTGGGACGGAAGGCGCACGATGCCGTGGAAACGGCCCGCGCCCAGGTGGCCTCCGCCCTTGGCGCCCGGCCCGGCGAAATCGTGTTTACTTCCGGCGGGACGGAGTCCAATAACTCGGTGGTTCTCGGGCTGGGGGCTCGATTCAAGGGACGAAAGAAGCACATCGTAACTACGGCGGTAGAGCATCCCGCCATTATTGAACCCTGCATCGAGTGGATGAACAGAGGGGGGGAGGTTTCCTTTGTGCCGGTGGACGAAACGGGACGAGTCGATCCGGATGCCATAATGGCGGCCGTGGGTCCGGAGACGTTCCTGGTCACGGTCATGCATGCCAACAACGAGACGGGAACACTCATGCCTGTCGCCGAGATCGGTCGTCAATGTCGCGAGCGCGGGATTCTGTTTCACACGGATGCGGCTCAGAGCGTGGGAAAAGTGAGTGCTCGAGTGGATGAACTATGTGTGGATTTCCTCTCCGTGGCGGGACACAAACTATATGCACCCAAAGGGGTCGGCGCCCTGTATGTCCGGGAGGGTATCGAAATGCCGCGATTCATGTTCGGAGCCGCCCAGGAAACCGGGCGCCGTGCCGGTACGGAGAACGTTATTTTTGACGTGGCCCTGGGTGCGGCGTGCGAGGCGGCGGCCCGGGAATTGGACCGCCTGCCTCCGCGTCTGCGGGAATGGAGGGATCGATTACAGTCCTTGCTCGAGGAACAGGTGCCTGGCCTTCGGATCTTTGGACATCCGGAGTATCGTCTGCCCAACACCTTGTTTATGGGATTCCCGGAAGTCGCAGGCGAAGAGGTTCTGGCGGCTGCGCCCGAGATATTTGCTTCCACGGGAGCGGCATGCCACTCCGATCAGGTCAAACTGAGTCATGTTCTGGCCGCTATGGGCGTTTCTCGGGAGCAAGGCAAGGGAGCCGTGAGGTTGACGCTGGGGCGACTTACCACGGAGGGGCAAATCGGGGTTGCCGCGGAAATGCTCGTGTCGGCCTACCACAGCGCCCTAAGAAAAGCCGGCAAGCGCTGAAGAGATCGAGCAGGGGACAACTCTGCCGGAGGTCTATCCGCTGCAAGATAGCCGAATCGGATGGTCGAGCATGTTGGATAGGATGAGTACATGATGAAAACACCTAATCATGGAAAAGATGCGTCTGCAGCGCCTTTACGGCTGCCGGCAGATCTTCCGCCACCATGTCCGGCTGTTCGGTTTCTCCATTTTCAACGCGCTTCAGGGTATCCGCACCTTTTCCGGTAAGAACGAGCACGGTGCGGCATCCCGCTCGGCGGCCGGCTGAGATGTCGGTCTGCGCATCGCCGACAAAGAAGCATTCCCCGAGATCCAGGTCGAAGTCCCGAGATGCTTCCTCCAACATGCCCGGGAGCGGTTTTCTGCAGGAGCAGCCTTCCTCGGGTCTGCACGGGCATACGTAAATCTTTTCGATATATCCTCCGGCGTCCCGTATCCGGGCAAGCATGTTCGTGTGGATTTCTTCCAGATCGGCGCGTGAGATGATACCGCGGCCCACGCAACTCTGATTCGTGGCCACAAGAGTGCGAACGCCTTGTCTGTGCAGGATGGCCAGAGCTTCGAGTACTCCGGGCAGAAACTCGAATTCGTCCCAATTCTTTACGTAGTCGATACCCTCTTTATTGATGACGCCATCGCGATCGAGGATAACGGTCGGCTGTTTCTTCTTGCCACGACGCATCTTAACGACCCCATTCGAGAAAACGGAACCCCCATTGAGGCGGCAGCCGGATTATAGTGCGTTCAGGACAGGCCTTCAAGGACCGGATTGCGGTCTTGCAGACGCATATGTTACATTCGACGCTGGTAATTCGAGGACGCGCGTATGACGTCGGAGCCCCCATATAAAGATCTGTATATATACCACTTGAACGGTGTTCCACCCAAGGATCGCCTGCCGAAGACCCCATTTTCCCTGGTATGCTGGAAGGAGGACGACTGTTCGTTTCTGTTCTTCAGCAATCCTTCCGAGGGAACGGTGGACCGGTTGCTGACCGGGCTCGAAGGAGTGAACCTGGTGGAGAGCTATCGCATGTCCTACGAGGAATGGCAAGGAGGCCAGGCTCTCGCGCCTCTGGAGGCGGGACCGTTCCTGTTACACCCTTACTGGATCGATGTGGAGGCGAAACCGGGCGTGATCCGGGTGCCGCTGGATCCAGGTCTCGTGTTTGGAGCGGGGTTTCATCCCACCACGCGGGAGAGCCTCGAAGCTCTCTCCGTTCTGTGGAATCTGGCCCCGTCTGTTTGATGCGGCATGTTTGAACGCGATGAAACGGCCTGTGATGAAGGCTTTGGACGGCGTCCCGCCTGAACGCGTTTATGACTCCCGCTTTATTTTGAAATGGTGCGCCGAGAGAGCGACATGTCCATCAGACATCTGGCGTTAGAACTGTATGAGGCCATCACGAGAGTGGCGGCGTTGGAGAAAAGGTACGAAAACGCTCCCCTCGAGGAACGTTCCGGGATCGAGGCGGAACTTTGGAAAGCGCGCCGGGACCGCGATCATCTCAAGAAAATTCTGGAGGCCAAGAAGGAAAAGAGCGGTCTTTCGGGCCGTGCATCGTGAGCACGGTGGTTCCTTTATTGCGATGGTGATTCAATCCGCATCCGCCTCCGCCAAGGGCAGCAGAAACGACCGTTTGAGCACCCGGTGATATTCGGTGAACAGGCTGTCCTTTTTGTGTTTCTCCGAATGGTCCTGGATCATCTTTATTTTGGCGTTGAGGTCGTCCATGACGTGTACAATGAGGGCCTCCGGGCTTTTAGGGACCACGGGAGAGCCCAATTCGAGGGCGCCGTGGTGGCTCAGAATGACGTGTTCGATGTGCAACAGGTTTAGATCTTTCGGGTCGATTCCAACTTCGAGAGCCGTGTCCCGGACCAGATCGCGTCCCAGAATGAGATGACCGATGAGCCGACCTGCGGTGGAATGGGTGTAAGCTGTGGATCCTTCGATTTCAAAGATTTTTCCCACGTCGTGCAATATCGCCCCGGCGATAAGGACGTCGCTGTTCAACTCCTTTTCAACGTCGCTGATGGTCAGTACGTACCGGAGTACCTGCCGGGTGTGCTCTAATAGTCCGCCCCTGTAGGCATGGTGATATTGGAGAGCGGCCGGCGCGTTTTTGAACGCTTCCTCGTTCCGGGCCAACACTTCGAGGGTAAGATCTCTGAGGGGTTCCCCGTGAATCCGTTCATGACACACGGTTATGATTTCGGTCCACATCTCCTCGATATCGAACGGAGACCGGGGAAGCAGATTGTCAATGTCCAAATCGTTGAGGCTCCGCCCCTTTTCCTTGAGAAACTCGGCGCCCGCGATATAGCTCACATTGATCTGAAGTTCCTCTTGAAACTGTTCGACCCGGCCCTGGACGCCGGCGATAATGCCGGAAGCCACCCCTTGTTCTTCGGAAGGCAGACGTTCGGACCAGACCTTGGCGGCGATAATGCCGGAACGGTCGGAGAGGAGCAGGTTCAAGAATGGGGCTCCTTTGGCGGTGTTTCGCAGTTCCAGTTTTTGTATTACGAAGAACTGCTTGATCTCGACTCCCGATTTGAGATCCTTGATAAAGATGTGAGGCATGTACGAAATCCTTGTTCGGGTGGCGACTTAGGACCTCAGTAGGAAAGTAATTTTATTTTGCCCTTCCATTTCGAATGTGTTAACATCCCATTTTATGAAGCAGAGCCGTGTAAACACAATTTTGATAATAACGTTTTTTCTGGTCTCCGCCGGGTTTCCGCTTCAAGCTGGAGCCTCAAGTTTGCGCCGGGGTGACAAGCCGCCGGATCTTACCTTGCCCGACCTGGGCGGGAATGAAGTCTCTCTCTCCGACTTCAAAGGCAAGGTCGTTGCCGTGACCTTTTGGGCCGTATATTGTCCGTCATGTAAGGCCGAAATACCGCATCTCCGATCCTATCACAAGAAGTATGAAAACGAGGACGCCGTGTTGCTCGCCGTTTCTCTGGACTCCGGCCCGGACCAATATCTCAAGGATTTTGCTAAACAATGGGGAATTTCCTATCCCATTCTTAGAGGGGACAAGCGCTTGTGCAAACAGTGGAGGGTCCGAGCCATACCTGTTACGTATCTCATCGACCAAGAAGGGCTGATCGATACCGTCTATATCGGACCTGAGGCCACAGGATTACTCGACCGGGACACAAGCCGGTTGCTAGGCAGATAGACTCTCCTCCTTCAGCTTTTCGCAGAACGAAAGAAACGCCTTGCAGATGGGAGAGTGGGTTCTGTCTCTATGCATGGCCAGATAAAAATCCCGCCGGATGGGCAAGCCCTTGAGTGGGACCATCCTCAATGTATTGTTCTCAAGATCTTCTTTCACCGCAGTGTCTGAGATTATGGATAATCCGAGGCCTGCTTTTACCCCCTGACGAACCGACTCGGTGTTACCCAATTCAGCTACTATCCTCAGATCCTTCAAGTCCAAATTCATGGAATTGAGAATCCTCTGAATGCCCAAGAGAGTTCCCGATCCTGCCTCGCGGACGATGAAAGGCAATTGCGTCAACTCTTCGGGAGACAGCGTGCCGCCCGGCGGAGGCGGGCCTTCAGGATGCGAAATCAGAATGAGACGATCATACATAAAAGGAATGTATTCGATACGATCCTCTTCAATACGCGCTCCGACCATCCCTATCTCGACACGGGCTTCAAGGATCCGCTTAACGATCTCGCGGGTGTCCGAGACCTGAAGGAGCACCTTTACGTCCGGATAGCCGGCGTTGAACGCGCCCAGCAACCGGGGCAAGATATAGTCCCCGGGTATGGTGCTCCCTCCGATTACCAATTCGCCCTGAATCCTGCCGAGATACGTCCGAAGGGCCTGGATGGCCTCGTCGCGGAGCCGAATCATCTTTTCCGCGTACTGGTATAGAATATCTCCGGCTTTGGTCGGGATTACCTCGCGGCCGAGCCGGTCAAAAAGCTGTACATCGAGGATGTCTTCCAGATATTTGATGTGGCCGCTGACCGTGGGCTGTGATAAGTACGTTGTTTCACCTGCGCGGGAGAAACTTCTCAGCTCGTAAACCTTGCAGAACACGCTCAACTTGCGTAGGTCCATGGAAAACCTCTCTTGCGTTTGAATCGAACCCGCACCAGGCGACGTCGAGTCGATACACCGGGCGACGTGGAGGAAATGATCGATCGTATTATCGAACGTCGGCGCGGCAATGACAAGCGAAAATCGATTCAGGTGGGGGCTAAGGCGATAGCGAGGTATGATACATTAGGAGGGACAGGGGCCAAAGCATCAGGCTGAAGTTGAAACCAACCTTTCAAAGGACGCACTTCAGCGTTTGGGATCGGATCTCCTCTGTGACTCAGGACACCCTCCGATCCCCCACAACAGCAGAAACACGGATCCAGGCGATTCAGCGATTCACGCGCTAACCATCGAACTCCAGTTTGGTGGGTCTGCGGCGGCTCAGCGACGCGTTCCCTGACGGCCTGACTGTAAGCTCTCCTTGGTCCTCAATCAGAGGGCACGTCCTGGGGCACGCGAAATGTAACCACTTCTTATCCACCGCGAAGTCGAGGCAATCGTTATATAGTTTGCAGAATACGTTCCTGTATCCCAGTCTCTTGATCGGTCTAAGTACTTTTTGCACCGTTGCCATTTCGGTCTCCTAGAAAGTTCTGATCTTCATCCTTTTTGACGCAATCGGTACCAGGTGGTTTAATAAATATCTAGCCGATCCTGCGTGGCGCCCAATTTACCTGTCTCCCCGAGGAGGAGGCCTTGACCTCTCATTTGCTTTTCACATAATCTATGCGCCATACTTAATGCAGAATCCGCTTCTAGGGACTCGGATGACTTTCATACTCTCAAGAGGAGCATCAACTTCTCAGCCTGCCCATGCCTGATCAACAGACAGCTAGCCCCAAAGCGGGTATCCTGGGTAGGATGCCATACCACCCGCACATCTATTCTACCCTAAAACCACGACGGTGACACGCAAAAACCGGTCCAAGCAAGGAATGCTTGCGAAAATCGACCGAGTTGGTTTAAGATATAGGTCAGACCCTCAGATCCGGTATGGCTCCATGCCCTTTTGGGGGTGGCCGACGACCCGCGGTGATGATATCGAGACATCCACCGTGTTGTAGGCTTTCGAAGGCCGACCGGATCGAGGGTAGATGAAGAGGTCGGTTTTTAATCAATCCAACGTTTTTCCCTGACAAATCAAAGCAGAAGAAGACCAGCCCTCACCGTTTAACCGGAACAGACGGAAGAGGGTCCTTTTGATGTATCAGGCAAGGGCCGAGATGAGTTGGAGAAGAATGGGGATGCTCAGAGATTTTGTAATCGCCAAACCAAGAAATCCCATCGCTGCAAACGGCGAGGCGGACCGCAACTTCAAATGTCCGTATTATACGGATTGCCTGGACCACGCCATCCTCAAGAAATGGATGGGGTGGCGCTGCGATCAATGCGAGCATCGCGACCTCGCCGGACCCCAACAAGAAGTGTGAGCGCTACGACTTTGAAGATCTCGACAGCCCGGGCTCATCGGGGCCAAGGCTGAAAGCCTCCAATACGGCGGTCTACTGCGAACCTAGGATCGGGTCTTGGAGGTTTTCATGCCGGCGACTTCGCACTCGTAAAAAACCCGCGCAGGCACTCGGATTCCGGCCCCTCTTTTCTCCCTTAGGTATGGAGCCGGCCGTTCGGGTGAGCCTCGGCGAGAGAGGGTTTCGCCGGAGAGACGCTCACTTCCATGCCTTGAAGGATGTACTTCCAAAAAAGGGTACTCCTTTTGTTTAATAGTCCGATACACTTAACATTCGTTGCAGGCAACGAAAACCTTGATGAACATCCCGAAAGCGGAAAGTCCCCGGCGCACGCGTAGTGTGAGGGAACACAAAGGACGGACATGGTAATCAAAGAGATCCACCACTTCGATGAAACAGAGTTGATACAGAGACTGAGGGATGTTTGTATGCACGAGGACAGGGATACGTACGTATACCGAAATACGTTCATATCACTTGAAAAGATACAGACAAGACATCTGTCACCTCCCCAATACTACATTCTGCGTTCGGAACTGGATAAGGTCCGCAGCTTGAAATGGGCTCTTCAGGAGCGCGGATTTGATCTCTTTCGGTTGGACGGGTTCCTGCGTTTGACAATCGAGGGATTCGGAGAACCCATAGACCTATTGCCTCCTATCGTGGAAGAGTCCATCGAGGCGGACGGGTCGCTGCATTTGATCGTGAACGACGGAATGCACCGTATCTATCTGGCCTACCTCGAATGGCAGATCCCCCAGGTCGTATTTGTCCGTGGTGTACCCAAGGAACTTCCTTATTACGCTTTCCCCATTCCTTTGGGATGGGAGAAGCTGGAGGTGCGGGAAGACATTCCTTCGGGCTACGTCAAGAAATGGCATCGGATCGAACAGAACAAGATGCTCTATCGGGACTTCAATTCCGCATTTACTAATGTGGGAGGACCGCGGGGTCATTTCGAAAAGCCTCGAAGTACATGAAGTTTATACCGTTACATTACGGCAACAAGCTCATAGGCATCAATTCGTGCGGATTTGTGGGTGTGATCACCCTCTGGTCAAGGCCGAAAAAGATCCTTGACGTGTTTCGGGAGCAGGGTATTGACTTGAATCCCGCGACGTCGCCCATTGTCGCCTTTGGCACCCTTTATGGTAACGGCTTGCCCCACCTGATTCGCAACCTCCTGTACAATCCGCAGATCACCCACCTGGTGGTGTGCGGCCGAAATCGGTCGTCTTCTTTTCGGGAACTGACCAATTTCTTCTCCGAGGGCGTCGAGAAGGTCGAGTTTCTCGGCATCAGGGCCAACAAGATCAAGGGCACCGAGGGAATCCTCGACGATCTTCTGCGGCCTGAACTCTTTAAGTTTCCGCCTAGAATGGAAGCTGTGGGTCCTTTGACCACGCCCGAATCCCTTTCCGGTCTCAAACGGTATTTTCAATCGGTTCGCCGGGACCCCGCTCGCCGGTTCACTGAATCGGATCGAGTTAAAATCCCTCCCAAGACGCTGCCAATCGGCCATTTTCCGAGCTCGGTGCTTCAACACACCGTTCTTTCAGAGACTCCCCTGGAGGGGTGGAAGCAGCTGATGTTCAAGTTGGTTCGATTCGGCCGAAAGGTGGAGCTGAAAAAAGGGGTACGCAAAGAGCTGCAGAACTTGAAAGTCGTCATCGCGGACCCGACCTCAGATCCGGACGATGCGCTCGTTGAATACGGCTTTTCTCCCGAGGAATTCAGCCGGTATCGGGACGAGATCATGGACGGCGAGCTTCCTTCTCTGCTTGAGTATACATACGGAAATCGTCTGAGGAGCTACTTCGGAGTCGATACGTTGAGTCTGGCCGCCGAACGTCTGGCATCCGATCCGGAAAGCCGCCATCAATTCATCTCGCTTTGGGACACCGCAGCGGATTTCCGAGATCGTAAAGCGAATCCATGCCTGGTTTCCCTGTTTTTCCGGATCTCGGAAGGCCGCCTCGGCATGACCGCTTCCTACCGGACTCACAATGCCATCGACGCGTGGCTCCAGAACGTGCACGGCCTCATTCGGATCCTGGACTTTGTGTGTGAGCGATCCGGACTGGCCAAGGGAGCTCTCACGGTATTCAGTCACTCCATCAGTCTGGACCCCACCAATGAGATTAAATACCGTAAGGCCTTGAGTGTGGCCGAGCTTCGCGCACATCGTTTACGCGAGGACCCTCATGGATTCTTTCGGATCACATTGGAGGAAGGGCAGATTGTGGTGCGTCATCTCTACAACAATGTCCTGCTGAAGGAGTACCGTTCGAAGCACGCGGAGCGGATCCAGCACGACCTGGTGAGGGATGAGGCTATTTCGGATCTGAACCACGCTCTTTATGTGGGAAGAAACCTGGCGCTCGCCGAACGGGCGCTGAAGCTGGGGGAGCAATTCGAGGAGGCATGAAACGACCTGGAAATCCAACAGGAAGCCGCCCGAATGCTTATGTTTGCATCCCAAACACCTTGAGTGTGTTCTGCGTGGTAGCCCGCGCGAGTTCCTCGAAAGAGATCTTTCTCAAACCGGCCACTTCGATTGCCGTATATCTGACAAACGCCGGTTCGTTTCGATGGCCTTTCTTGGGTGCGGGCGTCAGGTGGGGAGCGTCGGTTTCCAGAAGGATGCGATCCAGAGGCGCCTTTTCAGCCACTTCCCGAAGATCTGAAGAATGCGGATAGGTAACGGGTCCGGGTATGGACACATAGAATCCCCAGTCCAGAAAGGTTCGCGCGAGCGACCAGTCACCCGAGAAACAGTGTATGACCACGCCCGTCAGCTTGTGTCTGAAGTTTGAGAGCAGATCCGATACGTCCTTATTTGCCTTCCGGTCGTGAATCACCACGGGGAGACCGATGGACGAAGCCAGATCGAGCATCGACACGAAAACACGCCTTTGGTCTTCTTTCGGAGAATGGAAATGGTGATAATCCAAACCGATTTCTCCAATGGCCACCACTTTGGGATCTCGGGCCAGACGCTCTATTTCTTGAAGATGTTCGGGAATGAACTTACTTGCCCAGTGGGGATGATATCCCGCGGTAGCGAAAACGGAATGCCGCTTTCGGGCGATGTCCAGACATCTTTGTGAACTGCCGGGCGTTACTCCAATGGTAATGACCCGTTCTACGCCGGATTGGTTGGCTCTATACAACACTGCGGCTAGCTTGTCCTGAAAATAGGGAGCGTCCAGGTGAGCGTGGGAATCGATGAGCATGAAAGTATGCTCCTTGAAAAAGAGTTGAGCGCTGTATGGATTTTGAATATGCTTACAAATAACTCGGAATGACAGCGATGCTTTCAAGTTCGGGAATGGTTTCCCGACCAGCCGTTAGCTTCGAATAATCCTCCGTAGAAGTCAATCCCGGATAACAGAAAGCGAAAGCAGACTGCTTTCAAGGAATGTGGCAACTTGCATAAGAGATCCAGGGGCCAAGCCATCGAGGATGAAATGGATGATAGAATGCACGGCGGGGATATGCGGGACTTGGAGGTTAAGCGGGTGCTCGATGATACCGTGCGAACTGAAGCCGGATCGACGATCTGTCCGGAGCCACGGATTGAACCGGAGGCCATACGTACCGGGGGACGTGACGCGGGCGCATCGGGCGGCTCCCAAGTCGCGAATGGAGCATAATAATGGCATCCTTCCTTCATGTTCCTTGCGTCCGTCGTCTTTTCTCAGGGTTTGCCTCATTCGCGTTGCTGTGCACGGTCGCCTGCTTACTGGATGTGGGAATAGTATCAGGCGGTCCGGTTTCGGCGGAGACATCGGACCGTCGGCCCGTTCCGGAGCAGCTCTGGGAAGGTTGGTTCCAACGAATGGACGAACGGGCCCGCACGGATTTCCTCGAAGCCAAGAAACAGAGGACCCAAGTTGTCGAGCTTCCCGGAAAGACCTCGTCTTTCGCCTATTGGTTTCCCCCCAATTTCGAGGAGATGCCCGAGAAGCGGGTCATGGTGCTTATTCACGGGCATACAGGAAATCCTTTTCGCCAAATACTCCGGATGCAGAACGCCGCAGGTGAGTATGGATTCGGCCTTCTGGCCTTGCCCTGGGAATGGCCCCTCGGAAATGGGAAGGAATACCGTCAGGTTCGCCCCGAGATGCTGTATGTCGCCATTACCAGGGCTTTGGACCACATGGAAGCGCGCCATCGAGTGGATAAACGGCGTTCGGCATGGCTCGGCTTCGGTAAGGCGGCGCAACTGTGTGCGCAGATTGCATATTTAGACCGAAACGTCGATCGTTCCTATTTTGAGCTGTTCATAGCCGTGTCAGGGAATCTGGGAAGGCGAGCGCCTTTTATGAAAAAACTTCTGGATGGTGCGTACGGATCGAAGCCCCTGGCTGGAAAACGGTTTTACCTATGGTGCGGAGAAACGGACGAAAGGGTCCTCTGTCCGGGAGTCGAGCAGAGCGAGGCCATGCTGAAAAGGGCAGGGGCGACCGTGGTGCGCACCCGCAAAGGTTCCGAAGGACACGCGGGCTTCTACACTAACCCCGTATACATAAAAGAAGCAGTGAGATACTGGAGACAGCCGAAGTCATAAACCCGACTTCGATGAACGGTCATGGCTCACACTCCTGAAGAAGATATCGACAAGATCATCGGGTCCGATCACTACGACCCTTTCGCCGTGCTGGGGGCTCACGAGGTTCCTTCAGGCGAAGGGGGAGGGGTGGTCTGGCGCGTCCACAATCCGGATGCGGTTCAGATACGTGTCCTGGACGACTCGGACCGTACCTCCTCGTGGACCATGAAGCACGTAAGGGACGGTTTTTTCGAACTCATCGTCCCGGATCGAGAGCGGGTATTCCCCTATGTACTCCAGACCCGCTATCGGAACGGGTCCATTCGAACACAGAAAGATCCCTACTCCTTTCTGCCCGTCCTCTCGGAATACGATTTGCATCTTTTCTCCGAGGGCAGGCACCACCACGCGTACACCTGGCTCGGCGCGCATCCGAAGACCGTCGAGGGCGTCGAGGGCGTTTCGTTTGCCGTATGGGCCCCAACCGCCAAACGTGTCAGCGTGGTGGGAGACTTTAACAATTGGGACGGTCGCAGGCATCTCATGCGCGTCCGGGGCGGCTCCGGGGTCTGGGAACTCTTCATGCCGGGGCTGAAAAATGGAGATCTGTACAAATTCGAGATCAAACCGTGTACCGGCGAAGCATTCGTGAAGGCTGATCCCTATGCGTTTTTCCGTGAGAAGCGGCCGGGAACCGCCTCCGCGGTGTACGATCTGGACCGGTACGAGTGGGGCGACCACGAGTGGCAGACACGGAAAAAGAAATGGAATCCTTACGACTCCGCGATTTCCATCTATGAAGTGCACCTCGGAAGTTGGAAACGCAAAAACGCTCCGGACGAACCCTTTTACAACTATCTGGAATTGGCCGACGCACTGGTGCGTTATGTGAAAGAGATGGGCTTTACGCACATCGAGTTGCTGCCTGTTTTGTCTCATCCCTATGACGCGTCCTGGGGATATCAGGTTACCGGATACTTCGCTCCAACGGCTCGATTCGGCCGGCCGGCCGATTTCATGTATTTCGTGGACACCTGTCACCAACATGGCGTCGGCGTCATTCTGGACTGGGTGCCCGCTCATTTTCCCAAAGATCCGCATGGATTGTCACGATTCGACGGCAGTCACCTCTATGAACACGGGGATCCCAGACAGGGAGAACATCCGGACTGGCAGACACTGATATTCAATTATGGTCGAAATGAAGTCCGCAATTTTCTCGTCTCCAATGCGGTGTTTTGGCATGACCGGTATCATGTGGACGGTTTGCGCGTGGATGCCGTGGCGTCCATGTTATACTTGGACTACTCCCGACGGACAGGCGAGTGGATCCCAAATAAGTACGGGGGAAATGAAAACCTCGATGCCGTGGCTTTTCTCAAAGAGATGAACCAGGTGGTGTTCAGCTATTACCCATCCTCGTTGATGATTGCGGAGGAATCCACCGCCTGGCCCGGCGTGACGCAGCCGGCGTATTTGGGCGGGTTGGGCTTCAACTTCAAATGGAACATGGGATGGATGCACGATACGCTTCGGTATATGTCCAAAGAGCCGGTTCATCGAAAATTTCATCACAACCTGCTTTCGTTCGGCATGCTGTACGCGTATCACGAGAACTTCATTTTGCCGTTGTCTCACGACGAAGTGGTCCACGGCAAGCGGGCGCTGATCGGCAAAATGCCCGGAGACCTCTGGCAGAAATTCGCCAACCTCCGGCTGCTGTATGGATACATGTTCGGATTCCCCGGCAAGCAGATGCTGTTTATGGGGGGAGAGTTTGGACAGTGGACCGAATGGAGCCATGATCGCAGCCTGGAGTGGGATTTACTTCAGGACGAAAATCACCTGGGCGTTCAGCGTCTCGTTCGTGAACTGAACCGATTGTATGTTTCCGAACCCGCACTGTACGAAATAGATTTCGATCCGGCGGGTTTCGAATGGATCGATGTAAACGACTCCGACCAGAGCACCCTGAGTTTTATCCGATATTCCAGAGATCGCTCCAAGTTTCTCGTGTTTGTCCTCAACTTCACTCCCGTCGTTCGATACGGATTTAGACTGGGTGTTCCGGAATCCGGTCGGTACGACGAAGTGGTGAACACGGATGCAGGGGTTTATGGGGGCGGCAACGTGGGAAATCGGGGGGCGGTCATCGCGCAACCGGAGCCGTGGCACGGGAGGCCTTGTTCCGTCGAGATCACGTTGCCGCCTCTGGCTGCGGTGGTGTTCAGGCCGGCGGCGACTCGATGAGCGCCGGGCGTACGCGGATCCTATTGCCAACGCTTTATCGGAACGAATGTGGATTCTACCGGATGGGATAACCCACCGGGTTCGTCTTTGGTGAATCGTCGAGCGAAAATCCCAGCAGTTATCGGAGAATGCCGGTGAACGAAAACTACAAGGTCCTCATTTGTGACGGATTGCAGAAAGAGGGACTGGAACTTCTGCGGGAGACATCCAGTATTGAAGTGGACGATCGCACGGGCGTTTCGCCCGAAGAGTTGGCCGAAATTATTCATGACTATCATGCGGTGATTGTGAGGAGCCGCACCAAATTGCCTGAACACGTGCTGGCCAAGGCCCCGAAACTCAAGGTGGCGGCGCGCGCGGGCAGCGGCGTGGACAATATCGACATCAAAGCCGCCACCCGGCGAGGTGTTCTCGTGATGAACACGCCCGGCGCGAATGCCGGCGCCACGGCGGAACATACGATCGCCATGATGCTGGCCATGTCTCGCCACATTCCGACGGCCACGGCTTCGGTGCGAAACGGTGAATGGAAACGAAAGGATTTCGTCGGCACCGAGGTGGGGAACCATGTCCTGGGAATCATCGGGCTGGGGAATGTGGGGCGTCTGGTGGCCGAACTGGCTCGGGGCCTGAAGATGGAAGTCCTGGCCTCTGATCCGTTCTTCGTGAAGGACAAGGCCGGGCTGGAAGGGATCGAGTTGGTGGATCTCGAAACGCTCTTTGCCCGTTCCGATTTCATTACCATACATACTCCCTTGACGCGGGACACCCAGAATCTGATCAATGAAGACACCATAGCCAAGATGAAAGAAGGCGTCCGGATCATCAACTGCGCGCGGGGCGGCATTGTCGATGAACAGGCGCTCTTGAGGGCTCTCAAGTCAGGCAAAGTGGCGGGAGCGGCGTTGGATGTGTATCAGGAGGAGCCTCCTTCCCCGGACAACGGGCTATTACTGCTTCCCAATGTGGTTCTGACTCCTCACCTGGGTGCGTCCAGCACCCAGTCTCAGGCCAACGTGGCCATCATGATTGCCCGGCAGGTACTGGATTTCCTGCTTTTCGGCAAGATACGAAACGCGGTGAATCTGCCTGGACAGGCGCTGAAGGACATCGAAAAGATCCAACCCTACCTCGTTCTGGCCGAGCAACTCGGGAAATTCATGGTTCAGTTGCATCGCGACGAGATTCAGACGGTGCGCATCGAGTATTTCGGGGAGTTGGCGGCGTATGACGTGACCTTGCTGTCCAACTCGGTTTTGAACGGGATCTTGAAACCGGGATTCATGGAAGACGAAGTGATT